>NZ_JAAKZV010000110.1 GCF_011044975.1 Streptomyces coryli
GTCTTGGAGGCGGGGTCGGCGACCGGGGCGGCAGGGTCGGCGGCCGCGGCGGCGGAGTCAGCGGCCGCGGCGACGGAGTCGCCGCCGGCGGGAGGCGCGTCCTTCGCCGCGTCCTTCGCCACGTCTTTCGCCGCGTCCTTCTCGCCGGTCACGGCGCGGTGGAAGGCGCCGAACCGGGCCGCGGAACCCGCGCGTTCGAGCCCGCCGCGGTCGGACCGCGGCGGCCGCTCGGGCCGGTCCCGCTCGCGCTCGCCCGGGAGGCCGTCGGGGTGCGCGGCCTCCAGGGCGCGGCCACGGCGTCGCTGCGGCAGGCCCGGGAGCGCGAAGTCGGCGGGCTCGGGCTCCACGGCGGGCCGGTCGGCGCGGTGGGCGGTCTCACCGGCTCCGGCTCCGGCTCCGGCTCCGGCTCCGGCGGCCTCCCGTACCCGCGCCGCGACATGGCCGCCATCGTCGGCCGCCCCGTGCTGCTCCTCCGGATGACCGCCGGCCCGCTCCCGTACCGCCGGCGCGGCCACCGCAACGCCCGCCGCCGCCGCACGGTCCTCCGCTGCCGGCAGGCTCTCCGGCACCCGGCTGATCAGCTCCTGCGGGATCATCACCACGACGCCCGTGCCGCCGATCGCCGAGGGCCGGAAGTTCACGGTCAGGCCGTGCTTGTACGCCAGGTGACCGACGACCGCGAGCCCCAGCCGGGTGCCGGTCAGCGTGGACAGGTCCCCCGGCGGGCCCGACACGGCCCGCTCGGCGCGGCGCAGCGCGGTCTCGCTCATCACCAGGCCGGCGTCCTCGACGGTGACCGCGGCGCCGGCCGGCACCTCGGCCACGTAGACGTGCACCTCGGTGGTGGGCGGCGCGAAGTTGCAGGCGTTGTCGAGGAGTTCGGCCAGGACGTGCATGACGCCCTCGGCGGCGTGTCCGGCGACCGCGATGTCGGCGACCGAGCGCAGCCGCACCCGCTGGTAGCCCGCGATCCGCCCCATGGCGCCGCGCAGGATCGACTCCATCGCGATCGGCTTCGCCCACCGCCGCCCGGAACGGGCCCCGCTCAGCACCGCGATGGAGTCCGCGACCCGCCCGGCCTGGGCGGTGCGGTGGTCGAGGTGCAGCAGGTCGCCGAGGATGTCGCCGTCGGCGTGCCGGTTCTCCATCTCGCGCAGGTCGGCGAGCATACCGGTGGCCATGGCCTGCATCCGGCCCGCGGCGTTGGCGCAGGCGGCCATGGCGGCGGCCCGGCGGTTCTCGCTGCGCGCGGCCTCCTCGGCGATGGCGCGCAGCGCGCGTACGTACGCCTCGTTGTCCGGCATCCGCACCCCGGACACGGCGGTGTCCGCGGACGAGCCCTTGCCCAGCTGCGCCAGCACGGCGGGCACCGTCTCGTCGGCGAACCGGGCGGCGTCGGCGGCCATGGCGGCGGACGCGTTGGCCGCGGCGCCCGCCTCGGCGGCGAGCTGCAGGCGGCCGGCCCGGTACCGGTCGCGGTAGCGGACGGCGAGCGTGACGGCGATCGCCAGGGCGAGCCCCGCGCCGCCGCCGCCGTAGGCGGTCACCGTGCGGAACGATTCGGGGGCCGCGACGACCGCCCACAGCACCAGTGCCGCGGCCGCGAGCGCGGTCAGGAGAAATGCCCAGAGGGTACGGGCCGCATGCGGGCGGGCAGCGGCTTGTTGCGCGGTCATCGTGCGGACTCCTCGGGGCGCGGTGCGGGGGTACGCCGTTGGTCAACTCAGTGACCTTATAAGGAAGTTCTCCTCCACACCACTGACACAATGTGACCACATGTGACACAGGGCGATCACGTCACGCCACCGCGCCGAGATGCGCTCCGGGCGCGGCGGGCGGATGCTGGAAGGTGGGGTGGTGCAGGTGAGCGACATCGGCGACAAGGTGCTCGGCGGCTGGCTCGGCCGGATCGCCGGGAACATGCTGGGCAAGCCGGTCGAGGACGGCGACTACTGGACCCGCGAGCGCATCGACCACTACCTGCGCCTGACCGGCGCCCTCCCGCTCAGCGGCTACATCCCGCCGCCGGGACCGCACGAGCACGACTTCAAGCTGCGCCCGGAGTGGCCGGAGTGCACCCGCGGCAACATCCACGGCTCCTGCCGCGACGACGACGTCGACTACGCGATCCTCGGCCTCGAGCTGCTGGAGCGGCACGGCTTCGGCTTCACCACCGAGCAGGTCGGCGCGCTGTGGCTGGAGCACCTCCCGTACCGGCAGGTCTTCACGGCGGAGCGGGTGGCGTACCGCAATCTGGTCGACGGCCTCGCCCCGCCGGAGACGGCGACCACGGACAACCCGTACCAGGACTGGATCGGCGCCCTGATCCGCGCCGACATCTTCGGCTGGGTCTGCCCCGGCGACCCGGAGCGGGCGGCGGGGCTGGCCCGCAAGGACGCGCAGCTTTCGCATACGGGCGACGGGGTCTACGGCGCGATGTGGGCGGCGGCGCTGGTGGCTTCGGCCTTCACGGCGCCGTCCCCCGGCGCCGCGGTCGAGACGGCGCTCGGGGTCGTACCCACCGAGTCGGGCCTCGCCCGTGCCGTACGCCGCACCGCCGAGCTGCACGCCCAGGGCGCGCCCTGGGCACAGACGCTGGCCGAGACCGCGCCCGAGGGCGCCCGGCACTGGATCCACGTCGAGCCGAACGCCGCCGTCATCACCGCGGGCCTGCTCTACGGCGAGGGCGCCTTCACCCCGACCGTCGCGCTGACGGTCCGCGGCGGCCTCGACACCGACTCCAACGGTGCGACGGCCGGTTCGGTCGCCGGCGTGCTGTGCGGCGCGGCGGCGCTGCCGCCGCAGTGGACGGCGCCGCTGGAGGACACGGTGCGCAGCGCGGTCTTCGGGTGCGACGGGTCGAGCATCGCCGGGCTGGCGGAACGGACGCTGCGGATCGCGGAATTGTCATCGTGAGCAGTGGCAGGGCATGCGGAATTCGTGCGTCGACGTGTCAACTACCGCGGTAGACCCCTCGTTGTACGCGGATGTCAGTGCGGGCTGTTACACCTGATCCTGCAATTGCGTTGCATCGTTGCATCCGTCGTATGCGTCGTATCCGTCGCACGGATTCTTTGGGGGGACACGTCAAGATGAGACACCTTTCCACGCGCGCCTGGTTATCCGCCGTCGTGGCGGCCATCGGGCTGCTCCTCGGCGCCCTGCCCGCCGGCCAGGCGGCCGCCGCGCCCGCGCCCTGCGGGGACCTGACCGCCGGGACCTCGAACGGCCTCACGCTCCGGAACTGGACGGTCGTGCCCGACCACGACGGCCGGCTCTGCGAGGCCGAGCTCACCACGGGCGCGCTGTTCACGCCGCGCGGCCCGGGAGCGCCGCAGATAGACCCGGTGCAGAAGCCGGTGCGAGTGCGGGTGTATCTCCCGGCCGGATACAGCCCGTCCGCCGACTATCCGGTGCTTTTCCTGCTGCACGGCGGCGCCTCCGACTATCTGCAGTGGTCCACCGCAGGAAACATCAGGCAGACCGTCGCCGACACCGGCTTCAAGGGCATAGTCGTCATGCCCGAAGGCGGAAAGTCGGGCTTCTACAACGACTGGCGGGGCCACACGTACGGGAATTTCGCACCGTTGTGGGAGACCTTCCACATCAAGCAGCTGGTGCCCTGGGTGGACGCCAACTTCGGCACCAGCGGGACGAAGTCCGGCCGGGCCATCGCGGGTGTGTCCATGGGCGGTTACGGGGCGCTGAAATACGCCGCGCAGTACAACGGCCTGTTCTCCGCCGTCGGCGACCTGTCGGGTGGCACGGACATCCGCCGCGCCGACCACCAGCAGATCATCAACGACGGCACGACGAGCTACGGTGCCCGCTTCTACAAGCTTGGCACGGAGGGCGACGCGGGCAACTACTGGAAGTACCTGCTGCCCGACAACCCCGGTCCGGCGGAGCGCACCGCGGCGATCTTCGGCCCGCCCGGCACCGCCTCGGTGAACTGGGAGTCGTTCAACCCGGTGCAGGTCGCCGAGAAAACCCCGCAGAAGTACGCCGCGTACGGCGGCAAGCTCGCGATCTACGGCGGCGGCGGAAAGGCGGACGGCAGCAAGGGCACCTCGGGCGAGACCGACGTGTGGCAGTGGACGAACAATATGCACCAGGCCCTGAAGGCCAAGGGCGTCGCGCACCGCTACTGCACGGGCCCCGGCTCGCACGACTTCACCACCTTCACGCCCGAGCTGAAGAACTTCATATCGCTCGCCTACGGCTCCGGCGGCCCGGCCTGCCCGGCGGGCTGGACGACGCCGGCCGGCTGATCCCGGCCCTGCTGATCCCGGCCCGCGTACGCTGGGCGGCATGAGCTCTCAGCCGCCCTCCGCTGCCCGGTCGCTCACCCGGACGCTGCTGGTCGCGCTCGCCGGGTGGGCGATCGCGGGAGGGCTTGCCCTCCTCGATTCCGCCCTGCCGGAGTTCGTGGCGTTCGCGATCGGCTTCGTGGCGAGCCTGGCCTTCGTGGTCGCGGTGGCCATCCTGCACAACGGCGCCTTTTGGCTGGCGCTGCTCTCGCTGCTGCCGGGCGCGGCCCTTTTCCTGGGTGCGGCGTACTGGACGCACGATGGCGCGGGCTGGGCGATCGCGGGCGCGGTGGTCTGGACGCCGCTGGTGCTGTACGCGGGCCGGCGCGGCCACCTCCGCCGTAAACGCGGCAAGGAGGGCGGCCCGCTCGAGGGCGTCGTGGACTACATGCAGCGCCCTTAGGCTGGCGTCATGTCCGCCAACCCTCTCGTAGCGATCCTCAGTGGCGCCGGCATCTCCACCGACTCCGGCATCCCGGACTACCGCGGCCCCAACGGCGTATGGCGGCGCGATCCGGAGGCGGAGAAGCTCGTCACGTACGACTACTACATGTCGGATCCCGACATCCGCCGCCGCTCCTGGCAGCTGCGTGCCTCCAGCCCGGCCTGGAAGGCGGAGCCGAACGCCGCGCATCAGGCCGTCGCCGCGCTGGAGCGCGAGGGCAGGCCCCTGCGCGTGATCACGCAGAACACCGACGGGCTGCACCAGCGTGCCGGGCTGCCGGACCGGAAAGTGCTGGAGCTGCACGGCAGTTCGCGCACCGTCGTCTGCACCGAATGCGGCGCAACGGGCACGATGGCGGCCGCGCTCGAGCGGGTGGCCGCCGGGGAGGAGGACCCGGGGTGCCGCGCCTGCGGCGGGATCCTGAAGTCCGCCACCGTGATGTTCGGCGAGTCCCTGGACCCGGCCGTGCTCACCGAGGCGGTCGCGGTGGCCAAGGCCGCCGACGTCTTCATCGCCGTCGGCACCAGCCTCCAGGTGCAGCCGGCGGCGTCCCTCGCCGGCATGGCGGCGGAGCACGGCGCCCGGCTGATCATCGTGAACGCCGAGCCCACCCCGTACGACCCCCTCGCCGACCGCGTCATCCGCGAGCCCATCGGCACCTCCCTGCCCGCCCTGCTGAAGGAGCTGTAAGAGCCGCATGCGTGCCGTCGTCTTCGAGGAGTTCGCCAAGCCGGCCGCGATACGGGACGTCGCCGACCCGGCCCCGCCGCCCGGCGGCGTCGTGCTGCGGGTCGAGGCGACCGGGCTGTGCCGCAGCGACTGGCACGGCTGGATGGGCCATGACGACACGATCAGCCTCCCGCACGTCCCCGGGCACGAGTTCGCCGGCGTCATCGCGGCGGTCGGCGACGGCGTGACCGGCGGCTGGCGCGAGGGCGACCGCGTCACCGTCCCGTTCATCTGCGCCTGCGGCCGCTGCCCGGCCTGCGCGCGGGGCCAGCAGCAGGTCTGCGAGCGACAGGAGCAGCCCGGCTTCACGCACTGGGGCTCCTTCGCCGAGTACGTGCCCGTGCACCACGCCGACGCCAACCTGATCGCCCTCCCCGACGGCCTCTCGTACGCCACCGCCGCCGCCCTCGGCTGCCGCTTCGCCACCGCCTACCGCGCCGTGCTGCAGCAGGGCCGGCTGCGGGCGGGCGAATGGGTGGCGGTGCACGGCTGCGGCGGCGTCGGACTGTCGGCGGTGATGATCGCGGCCGCGGCGGGGGCCCGGGTCGTCGCCGTGGACATCTCGGCCGAAGCACTGCGGCTGGCGCACGAGTTCGGGGCGGCGGTTTCCGTGAACGCCGCCGACGGCGACGCCGCCACGGCCGTACGCGACGCCACCGGCGGCGGCGCCCACCTCTCCCTCGACACCCTCGGCTCCGACGCCACCTGCGCGGGCTCGGTGGCGAGCCTCCGCCGCCAGGGCCGGCACGTCCAGGTCGGCTGGATCCCGCAGGGCACCACGCCCGTACCGATGGGCCTGGTCATGGGCCAGGAGCTGGAGCTGATCGGCAGCCACGGCATGGCCGCGCACGCCTACCCGGAGATGCTGCGCCAGGTCACCGCGGGCGCCCTGCGCCCCCAGGAGCTGATCGCCGGCACGATCGACCTGGACGCCGCGCCGGAGGCCCTGGCCGAGCTGGGCCACGGCTTCCGCACAGGCGTCACGGTCATTGCCCCGAGTTCGTAACTGGCCTTTATTGTCCCGGTGGTTACGGGGAGCATGGACGGATGGATCTCTCCCTCGTCATCGGCCGGCTCACCCAGAGGGCCGTCGAGGCCGCGATCACCAAGATCTTCGTCGAGAAGCCCGGCGCCGGATATGTGGACACCCCGATCCGGATCCGCCGCTGGCTGCCGCAGAAGGGCGCGTCCACCCTCACCGAGCGCGATCTCGACAAGATCGCGGCGGAGCTGGTGCGCCGCGCGGTCGGCGGCGGGGGTGGCGGAGCCGGTGCCGAATTACGCGAACGCCCCATCGCCGCCGACGAGGACCAGGCCGTCACCGACGCCCTCGCCCGCACCCTGCACGCCATGGGCGAGGTCGAGATGGACGACGTCCAGGCGCTCGGCCTGCGCCCGGACGCCTTCGCCGCGGAGCTGCGGTCGCGGGCGCCCGACGTCGAGCGGGAGCTGACCGAGGAGGGCACGCTGCTGTACCGGCTGCTGCTGGAGCTGGCGGCCCGGCACATCCTGGAGTTCTTCAGCAAGCAGAAGCAGTTCGAGACGGCGACGCTGGTGGCGTACGGGCAATACATCGCCGACCTCGAGGACCGCTACACCCGCCTCGCCGACCGGCTGCCGTCCCGTACCAGCGAGGACGCCGCCTTCGAGCGCCGCTACAAGCGGGACATCGCCGTCCTGCACAACCAGCTCACCATCTACGGCATCGACCTCGCCCACTCCCCCCGCTCCTGGCCGCTGGACACCGCCTATCTCGACCTGCGCTGCGAGCCGACCGACCCGGCCTCCTCCGAGCCGGGACTGCCGGTCTCACTGGAGCTGAAGGACCGCACCCGGGTGCTGGTGCGCGGCGAGGCGGGCTCAGGCAAGACGACGCTGCTGCAGTGGCTGGCGGTGTGCACGGCCCGCGGCGAGCTGCCGGGGGACCTGTCGTTCCGGGTGCCGTTCCTGCTGCCGGTACGGCGCTTCGCGCACGAGGGCTTTCCCGCTCCTGAGCAGTTCCTGGAGGCGGCGGGCTATCCGCGGGCCGGCTCACAGCCGCCAGGGTGGGCCGACCGAGTGCTCACCGCCGGCCGCGGCCTGCTGCTGATCGACGGCGTCGACGAGGCCCCCGAGGCGGAGCGCGAGCAGCTGAAGCGGCTGCTCGGCGACTGGAACCGGGTCTACCCCGGCAACGTTTGGCTGGTCACCACCCGCCCCTCGGCCGTACCGGAGGACTGGCTCCGCGAGGAGGACTTCGGCGAGCTGCAGCTCGCCCCGATGGGCCGCGAGGAGGTGGCCTCGTTCATCCGCCGCTGGCACCGCTCGGCCCGCGAGGCCGCCCGCCGCGCCCTGCCGGAGCGTACGGCGGCCGGGGCGGAACCCGCGGACGCCACACCCTCCGACGCGATCCTGCTCGAGCACGACCTCGGCGTCCTCGACCACCACGAGCAGTCCCTCCTGAAGGCCGTCCGCATCACCCGCGACCTGGGCAGACTGGCCACCAACCCGCTGATGTGCGGCCTGCTCTGCGCCCTGCACCTGGACCGCAACGGCTACCTGCCGCGCGGCCGCAAGGACCTCTACGAGGCCGCGATGAGCATGCTGCTGGAGCGCCGCGACCCGGAGCGCGCCATGGCCCCCGTCGACGGCATCGACCTGCAGCGCCAGCCCAAGGTGCGGCTGCTGCACAAGCTGGCCCACTGGATGCTGGTCAACGGCCGCTCGGAGATGAAGCGTTCGACGGCGATCCGCACCCTGGCGGAGCATCTGCCGGCTGTCCCGGACGCGGCCGGACACGACGCCGAGACGATCTACCGCCATCTGCTGGACCGCACCGGCCTGCTCCGCGAACCGACCCCGGATACGGTCGACTTCATCCACCGCACATTCCAGGACTACCTGGCCGCGGAGGCGGCCGTACAACGCGAGGACTTCGACCTGCTCCTGAACAACTCCCACCGCACCGACTGGGAGGACGTCATCCGCATGGCCTTCGCCCTCGCCCGCCCCGCCGAGTGCGCGGACCTCCTGGACCGCATGATCGGCCCCACCTCCCGCGACCTGCACGGCGACGCCGGCCCGCACCGCAAACTCCTGGCCGCCGCCTGCCTGGAACACATCAGCGAGATCGACCCGGCCGTACGCGCCCGCGTCGAGCGCTACGCCCGCAGCATCGTCCAGCCCAACGACCCGGTCGCCGCCCGCCGCCTCGGCTGGATGGGCCCGATCGTCCTGGAAATCCTGCACTCGCTCCACGACACGGCATCCGCCTCCGACGACGACGCCCTGCTCCTCGCCATCACGGCGACGTCCGTGCGCGACGAGATGGCCATCGACTACCTGACCGGCCTGCGCGACCGCACCCGCCACGACATTCGCGCGGAGCTGGCGGGGGCGTGGCACCGCTACGACACGGGGCGCTACGCGAAAGAGATCATCGCCCATCTGGGCACGGCCGACCTCTTCTTCCCGGTCTCGGACGCCGAGGAGGCGAAGGCGCTGGCGGATCTGAAAGGCCGTCCGCTGCTGAAGATCACCGGCAACCTCGACCCGGAGGAGCTCACCGAGCCGCTGGCCCCCACCCACCTGACCAACCTGTGGCTCCACTACGACCTGCAGGTCACCTTCGAGTGGCTGTCGTCGTTCAAGTCCCTGCACACCCTGCACGTCAGCGACGGGCTGCCCGCACCGCGCGGCGTACCGGAGGGCATCCGGGTGACCGGGCCGCCGGAGCCGCCGACTTCACCAGGAGAGGACAGCCGTTGACCTCGATCAGCCCCACCACCCCGGAACCGCCGGACACTCAGATCACCCACCCCGACGGGCGGGTCTCCCTCGCCGACGGCGTGACGCCCGACGACCCGCGGTTCGCCAACGACGACCTGCTGCCCATCCGCGTGCAGGACCGCACCTGGGGCACGTACAACTACACCGCCCTGTGGATCGGGATGGCCCACAACATCCCGTCCTGGACGCTGGCCTCCGGCCTGGTGGCACTCGGCATGGACTGGAAGCAGGCGGTGTTCGTCATCGCGCTGGCGAACGTCATTGTGCTGCTCCCCATGCTGCTGACGGGGCACGCGGGGCCGAAGTACGGCATCCCCTTCCCGGTGCTGGTGCGCTCCTCGTTCGGGCTGCGCGGGGCGAATCTGCCCGCGCTGATCCGGGCGGCCGTCGCCTGCTGCTGGTTCGGCATCCAGACGTGGATCGGCGGGCAGGGCATCTTCCTGCTGCTGGGGAAGATATTCGGCGGCTGGACCGAGGCCGGGGAGATCGGCGGCTATCCGTGGACGCTGTGGCTGTGCTTCCTGATCTTCTGGGTGCTGGAACTGGCCATCATCTACCGGGGCATGAACGCGCTGCGCCGCTTCGAGAACTGGGCGGCACCGTTCGTGCTGGTGGGGGCCGTGGTCCTGCTGGTATGGATCGCCAATAAGGTCGGCGGCTTCGGCCCGCTGCTCGACCAGCCGTCGAAGCTCGGCTGGGGGGCGGACTTCTGGCCGGTGTTCTTCCCTGCCCTCATGGGGATGATCGGCTTCTGGTCGACCTTGTCCCTCAACATTCCGGATTTCACCCGCTTCGGAAAGGGCCAGCGGGCCCAGGTGTGGGGGCAGTCGCTCGGTCTGCCCACCACGATGACAGCCTTCGCGCTCATGTCGGTCCTGGTGACCTCCGGCTCCCAGGCCGTATACGGCGCGGCCATCTGGGACCCGGTCCAGCTCGCCGCGAAGACGGACAACGTCTTCGGCCTGCTCTTCGGTCTCATCACGGTCATGGTGGCGACGATCTCGGTGAACATCGCCGCCAACGTCGTCTCACCCGCCTACGACCTGTCCAACCTGCTCCCGAAGTTCATCAACTTCCGCACCGGCGCCCTGATCACCGGTGTGGTCGGTGTCCTGGTGATGCCGTGGAAGCTCACGTCATCGCCCGAGCTGTACATCTTCACGTGGCTCGGTACGGTCGGCGGGCTGCTGGGCGCCGTCGCGGGGGTCATGATCGCCGACTACTGGATCATCCGCCGTACCCATCTCCACCTCGCCGACCTGTACGACCGCCAGGGCCGCTACTGGTACCGGGGCGGCTGGAACCTGCGCGCCCTGTTCGCCTTCCTCGTCGGCGGCACCCTCGCGGTGGGCGGTTCGTACTCCACGGTGAACGCGAAGGGCGAGAAGCTGGGCCCGTTCCCGGCCGACGGCCTGATCCCCTTCCTGAAGCCCCTCGCCGACTACGGCTGGGCGGTCGGACTGGGCGCCGCCTTGGTGCTGTACTCGCTGCTCAGCTTCAGGCCGCGCTCCACGTCTTCGTCCGCCTGACCCATCCCGCCGGGCAGGGCCCGCCCGAGCAGCGGGCCGGTCATGAGCGTCGTGAGCACCGCCATGACGACCATGACAGTGAACAGGCGGGTGTCTATCACCCCCAGGCCGAGCCCGACGTTGAGCAGGACGAGTTCGGTGAGGCCGCGGGCGTTGAGCAGCACCCCCAGGGCGACCGACTCCCGGGCGGTGGCCCCGGTCAGGCGCGCCGTGCCCGCGGCGCCGGCGAACTTTCCGGCGCAGGCCACCACGAGCACCGCGAGCAGCATGAGCAGGCCGTGCGCGCCGAGCCGGTGGAGTTGCACCGACAGCCCGGTGACGGTGAAGAAGACCGGGAGCAGGATCAGGCTGAACTGGTCCATGCGTTCCGGCACTTCCGGTGCGTGGGCGTCGATGTGCCCGCGCGGGACGACGGCGCCGAAGACGAAGGCCCCGAACACACTGTGCAGGCCGATGACGTCGGTGGCCCAGGCGCTCAGCAGCAGGCCGCTGATCAGGACGGCATGGGTGAGTGAGCTGCTCGCCCAGCGGCGTGCGGGAGCCAGCAGCCAGCGGAGCGCGGGGCGCACCGCGTACCGCATGCCGAGGACGAAGACGGCCGCCAGAATCCCCATCCGGACGAGCGGCCAGGTGCCGGTCGCCTCCACGACGACGATCACGGCGGCCAGGATTCCCCAGGCGAGCAGGTCCTGAAGGGCCGCGCTGGCCAGCGCCAGGCTGCCGATGGGCTGACGCGCCAGGCCGCGCTCGGCGATGATGCGCGCCAGCACCGGGAAGGCGGTGATGGACATCGCGGCGCCCAGGAACAGCGTGGGACCGAGCAGTCCCGGCGTGCTCAGCTGCGACTTGTCCATCCAGGGGAAGAGCAGGACGGCCAGGCCGGCGCCCAGGCCGAACGGCAGGGCGACGGAGCCGAGGGATATCGCGCATACCTGGCGGCCGCGGCCGCGGAGGTGCGACACCTCCAGGTGATAGCCGACGCCGAACATGAAGAAGACCAGGCCCAGTTGGGCCATCATGTGCAGAAAGGGACGGGCCTCGGCGGGAAAGAGCGCCTGGGACAGCTCCCCGGGGAGCAGGCCAAGCAGACTGGGCCCCAGCAGCAGCCCGGCGATGATCTCCCCCATGACGGTCGGCTGCCGCAGCCGCCGTGCGATGCGGCCGCACACAAAGGCAGCGGGGAAGATCACGGCAAGGCTGATCAGCCCGCCCCGGACGGCGGAATCCAAGGAGCCGTCGGCCGCCAGCATGCCCCCCACCCTTCCCCTCCATGAATCAGCGGTGCGCCCGGCACGCGGCGACCTGTCCGCATGCCGGGCGGCAATGGTGCTGCTCAGACGGTGCGCAGCGCTTCGGTGGGCTGCATCCGGGCCGCGCGGAGCGCCGGCAGCAGTCCGGCGATGGCGCCGATGGCGACCGCCGCGCCGAGCCCGCCGGCCCAGGCCATCACCGGGACCACCGTCTCCCAGCCCTTCACATTCGCGTACGTCATGGTGGCCGCGCCCCCGAGTGCCACCCCGGCCACGCCGCCGAGCGCCGCGAGCAGAATCGCCTCGGCGAGGAACTGCAGGCGGATATTGCCCTTGGTGGCGCCCAGCGCTCGTCGCAGGCCGATCTCGGACCGGCGTTCCAGTACGGAGATGACCATGGTGTTGGCGACCCCGATGCCGCCGACGAGCAGGGCCACCGCGCCGAGACCGAGGAACAGGCCGTTCAGCGCGGACTGCGTGGCGGCCCGGGCCTCGAGGGTCGAGGACGGCTGGCTGACGCTGACCTCATCGGCCTTCTCCGGGTTGGCCGTACCGGCCAGCACACCCTGCACCTCGGTGACCTGATCGACCGCGGTCCGCACATAGATCATGGACGGATGGCCGTCGAACTCCAGATACTTCTGCGCGGCCGGGAAGCCGACCATCACCGAGGAGTCGATCGCGGGCGTCAGCTTCGCGGAGTTGAGGATGCCGGCGACGTAGAACCACTGCCCCTCGATCCAGATGCGCATCCCCGAGTGAATCCGGGAGATGCCGAGCCGGGTGGCGGCCTCGGAGCCGAGCACCACGACCGGCTGCTGCGCGGTGGCGGCATTGAGATATCTGCCCTGGGCCACGGTCGTGCGCACCGCTTCCGGCAGGCCCAGGCTCGCCGCGGTGATGCTGAGGCCATTGGAATTGACCTTGGGGATATGCGGATTGCGATAGACGCTGCCCTCGATCTTTCCGGTGCTCTCGACCGTTTCGACCGGGCCGATACGGCCGATCATCTTCGGCGCCTTGACCGGCAGTTTGGCGTCCTCGCCGCTGAGGGTCTGCCCCGGCTGCACCGTCAGCAGATTGGTGCCCAGCTTGTCGATCTCGGCGAGCAGCCCGGCCTGTGACGAGGCGGACAGGCCGAGCACCGCGACCATCGCGGCGACGCCGATGGCGATGCCCAGGGCCGACAGCGCGGCCCGCATCCGCCGGGTGCGCAGCCCGACGCTGGCCGTCCTGGCCACGTCCGAGACGTGCAGCCGGCCGGGAGGGGGAGCCGTCACGGTCATGGCTGCCGCCTTTCCATCTGCGGTTCCTGGTCCCCGGGGCCGATGTCGCTGACTATGTGGCCGTCGAGGACCTCGATGCGCCGCGGCAACTGCTCGGCCAGCGACCGGTCGTGGGTGATGACGACGAGGGTGGCGCCCTCGGCGTTGAGCTCCGTGAGCAGATTGAAGATCGATGCGCCGTTCTTGCTGTCGAGGTTGCCGGTGGGCTCGTCCGCCAGCACGATCGCGGGGTTGCCGGCCAGCGCCCGGGCGATGGCGACCCGCTGCCGCTCCCCGCCGGACAGCTGGGTCGGCAGGTGGTGGATCCGGTGGCGCAGCCCGACCCGGTCAAGCGCCACGGCCGCGGCTTCCATCCGCTTGCTGTGCCGGGCGCCCGAATACAGCATCCCGTCGGCGACGTTCTCCAGCGCCGTGGCATGTTCGGCCAGGAAGAACTGCTGGAAGACGAAGCCGATCCGGGTCGCCCGCATGCCCGCCAGGGCCCGGTCCGACATGGCGGCAACGTCCTCGCCGACGATGCGGACCGTGCCCGACGTGGGGCGGTCGAGGCTGCCCATCACCTGCAGCAGCGTGGACTTCCCGGAGCCCGACGGGCCGACGATCGCGACCAGTTCCCCCCGGTTGATGGTGAAGCTCGCCCGGTCCAGCGCCACCACGGGCGAAGCCCCGGGATAGACCTTGGTGACCTCGTCGAGCTGCATGACCGGTTCGGCGGTGTGCTGTTCGCCGGCCACCCTGGTTTCCGTATCCAGCCCGGACATCAGCCTGGCACCACGATCTTCTGCCCGACCGCGAGGCCGTCACCGGTCACCTGGACCTTGCCGGTGTCGTCGTCGAACAGCCCGGTCTCCACCGGGATCAGCTTGCGGGTGCCGCCGGGCCGTACGGCCTCCACGGCATAGCCGCCGCCGGACAGCGCGAGCAGCGAGTCGACCGGCACCATCAGCACGTTCTTCGCCGTGTCCGAGACGATGGACACCTGCACCGGGGCCTTGTCGAGGCTGCCGGTCGCCTTCGGGTCGGTCGGCTGGATCTTGACGTCGATGGTGGTCTTGTCCTTCCCCTGGGTCGCCACCTTCCCGATCTTCGACACCTTGCCGTCGGTGGTCTTGCCGTCGGGCAGCGTGATGGTGACCTTGTCGCCGACCGCCAGCTTGGCCTGCTGGCTCGCGCTCAGCTCGATGGAGACCTCCCGCTTCGTGGAGGTGCCCTGCACGATGGTTCTGCCGGGTGCCGCCGGGGTGCCGTTCACCGCCTCGGTCTTGGTCACCCGCAGCTCCGTGACCGGCAGGAACACCGCCTGCCCGAGGGGCAGTTTCCCGGTCTCCTTCAGCCCGAGCTTCTCCTGCAGCTCCTTCAGGGCGTAGTAGGTCTGCCAGCCGAAGTAGTCGGAGTCTGGGTCGATCTGGCTCTTGGTGGCGTAACCGAGGCCGACGAGTGCGGCATTGAGCTGGCGGACGTCGGGGCCCTCCATCTCCCTGGACAGCTCGCGGTAGGCCGGCGCGGAGCCCTTCAGCAGATACACCGGCTTGCCGTCCACCCGGTAGAGCGGCTTGCCGTGCCGGATCACCTCACCCTGGGCGGGAAGCCCTGTCACGGTGCCGTTGGCCTTGTTGACCACGTCGTACGAGCCCATGTAGCCCAGCGTTCCGTTCTCCTGGGTACGGGCGGAGAGCGTGCCCTTGGTGACCGTCGCGGTCCCGGTCGGGATGCTGTCCTCCGTCGAGGCCGCCGGCGTCCGGGCCTCGAACGGGTCGGTCGCCACGATCGCCCCACCCGTCACGGCCATCAGGGCCACCGCCACGGACGCCTTCAGGCCGCGCCGGGAACGCCGCGTCTTCGGGCCCGGCTCCGCACTCTCCGGGGGGCTCGTCTGCGCCTTCTCCTTCTCCTGCTCCTGCGAGGTCTGCATGGTGCTCACGACCCGGCCCCCGGGTCACCGAGCCCCTTGCCCTTGTTGGGCCCGTTCTGCAGCTCCTGCGGCTTGTACTGTGCGCAGGCCTTGTCCGCCTTCAGGAACTGTGCCGAGTCGGGGTCCACGCCGCTGCCTTCGCCCAGCATGCTGCCGCCCTTGGCGGGGTCCGGGTCCGGGAACTTCTTGATGCCGTTCTCACGCATGCACTCGGCGTACTTGACCTGCTCCTTCGTGGACCAGCCGCCGCCCTGTCCGCCGCCCATCCGGTCGGCGCCGCGGTATTCCTTGCAGTCGGCTTCCGCCTTCTTGAAGGTCTCCGACTGGGGGTCGACGCCCTCGGGCATGATCATGCCGCCCTTGGAGTCCGGGTCGGGGAATTTCGCGATCCCCTTTTCGCGCATGCACTTGGCGTACTTCACCGGGTCGCCCTTGCCTTCGCCCTGGCCGCTGGGAGAATCGGAGCTCTTCCCGCCCTCCGCGCTCGCCACGGCATTACTCGGCGTGTCCTCCCCGCAGGCTCCGGTGAGCAGTGCGAGACCCGCCATCAGGGCCACCGAAGCGCCAACTCGACCGAATCGGCGCTTCCTTTCCGTTTTCAGATCGTTTTCACATTCCGCCGTAGCGACCATTTCCGTCTCCACTACTCTCGGAGTTTTCTGCACCACTCCTTTCTACGGGAGCAGCGGTTTCGACACGGTTTCGCTCTCCAGCGGGAAGAGGATGCAGGTCAGGAGGGCGGCGGCGGACCCGGCAGCAGCTTCTCGCAGGCCTTCTGCGCGGTCTTGTATTCGGGCGAATCGAGATCAACACCCGTGAACATGCCCCGGTTGTCCGGTTTGGGGAACTTCGGCATGCCGTTCTTCCGCATGCACTCGACATACTTCGCGGGATCGGGCCGACGCGGCTCGCCGGCCCCGGCGGGCGGCGCACCCTGTCGCTGACCTGCGGGCGGCGCGTCCTTCATGCAGACCCGCTCGGCGTTCTTGTACGCCGCTCCGTCGATGTTCACCTTCGACCCCGGCTCGAGCCTGAGCGTGCCCGCCTTGTCGGGGTCCGGATAATCCGGAACCCCGTTCTTCCGCAGGCATTCGGCGAAGGCCACATTCTTGTCGCGCATCGACCCCGCCCCCTCTCCGGCCGCCGACCCGCTCTCGTCACCCTTGTCCGATGAATCGCCGGCGTTGACCGCGAAGGTCAGACCGGCGGCCACCAGTGCGGCGGACAGGAAAACGCCCAGAACAACGATCAGGACACCGGTCCGCCCCACCCCTCTCTCGCTGCCCGTCTTCTTCTCTTCGACAGAATCCATGATTCCTCCCCTTGCATACACCTGAATTCTTCTACTGCTACGCGAGCTTCTCCGAAATCAACCCGGCGATTTCCGCCAGCGGCTTCGGCTTCATCATCCCGTCGTGGTCGGAATTGATGAGTACGCCCTCCACCGCCCCATCGACATAGGAATCCCAGCTCCCGGCGGCCACGGCCGGCGTTACGGAGTCCGGACGACCGCCCTCCGCCGCCACAAAGAGCAGCAGGTCACCGCGGAAGACCGCCGGCCGGAAGTCCCGCAGGAGCCGCAGGTTGTTCGCGTTGACCCGCTGGATCTCGGAGAGGATCCGCGCCGTCGGCCGCCGCTCCCCCACCGCCCCGCCGGCAGGCCCGTCCGCACCGGCGGGATAGCCGTCGAGGCTGACCAGCAGGGCCACTTCCTCGCCCAGCTCCTGCAGCCGCGTCGCCATCGCCTGCGCGACGGCTCCGCCGAAGGACCAGCCGAGCAGGTGATACGGCCCCGCCGGCTGGACGGTCCGGATCTGCTCGACGTAATCCGCCGCCATCTCCACCACCGATTCCGGCAGTTGCTCGCCGGCGCCGTAACCGCGTGCCTGCAGCCCGTACACCGGACGGTCCTGCGGAAGCCGGTCGACCAGCGCGGAGTAGCACCAGCTCAGCCCGGTGCTCGGGTGAACGCAGAACACCGGGGCGGCATCGCCCTCCGTCCGCAGCGGCAGCAGCAGCCCGAGGTCCGCGGCACCGTCACCGCCGCTCAGCGAGCGGGCCACCGCCTCGACGGTGGGCGCGGTGAAGAGGGCGCGGATGCTCACCTCGGCCTGCAGGGCTTCCCTGATCCGGGCGATCAGCCGCATCGCCAGCAGCGAGTCTCCGCCCAGATCGAAGAACGACACCTCGGCGCTCACCCGCTCCAGCCCGAGCACCTCGCCGAAGAGCCCGCACAGCACCTCCTCCGTCGGCGTCCGGGGCTCGCGGCCACCCAGGTCGGCGGCGTCCGGCGCGGGCAGCGCGGCCCGGTCCAGCTTTCCGTTGGCCGTGACCGGGAGCGCCGGCAGGACCACCACCGAGGTCGGGACCATGTAGTCGGGCAGCCGGCCGGCCGCGAACTCCCGCAGCGCCGGCACCTCTACCTCGCGGCCCGCGTCCGGGACCACGTAGGCGACCAGCCGCCTGGCCCCCGGCCGGTCCTCCCGGGCGATCACCGTGACCTGGGCGACGGCCTCGTACGCTCCGAGCACCGCCTCGATCTCTCCCGGCTCCACCCGGAATCCGCGGATCTTGACCTGATCGTCCGTACGGCCGGCGAACTGCAGCTGCCCCGCGCCGGTCCACCGGCCCCGGTCGCCCGTCCGGTACATCCGCCCGCCCGAGGAGGCGAACGGTGAGGCCACGAAGCGCTCGGCGGTCAGTGCCGGCCTGCCGAGGTAGCCGCGGGCCAGTCCCGGGCCGGCGACATACAGCTCGCCCGTCACACCCGCCGCCGCCGGCTTCAGGAACTCATCCAGCACATAGACCTGCGTGCCGCCGAACGGACGGCCGATGGGCACCGGCCCGTCCCCCACGTCCGCCAGCGGCCCGGTCATCGTCGCGCAGACGGTCGTCTCCGTCGGACCGTACGCATTGATCACCCGCCGGTCCGACCACCGCTCCACCAGCGCCGGCGGGCAGGTCTCCGCCGCGACGACAAGGGTCCGCAGGCCGGCCGGCAGATCCTCCACCGTCGCCAGCACCGAGGGCGACACCGTCAGATGCGTCACCCCGAACTCGGCCGCGGCCTCGGCGAGCGATCCATGCGGCGGCAGCCGGTCCACCCCCGGAACCACCAGCGCGGCACCGCTGAGCAGCGCCATGCAGAGCTCCCAGACGGCGGCGTCGAAGCTGAGCGAGGCCAGCTGCAGGACGCGTGCACCGGCACCCGCCCCGAGGTCGTGCTGCTGGGTGGCCGCGAGATTGGCGATGCCGCTGTGGCTGACGACCACGCCCTTCGGCGTGCCGGTGGAGCCGGACGTGTAGATCACGTAGGCCGGGTCCTCCGGCCGGCCGGTCACCGCCGGGAATTCCGGGGGACGAGCCGCCATGGCCTCGGCCACCTGCGGGTCGTCGTAGCGCAGCCGGGCGGCGCCGGCCGGAACCAACTCGTGGGTGGCCGCCGTGCACACGACCAGCGCCGGCGCGGAATCGGCCAGTATGAACGCGATCCGCTCCCGCGGATAGGACGGATCGACGGGCACGAAGGCGGCACCCGCCTTCACCACACCCAGCAACACCCCGATCAGGTCGGGTGACCGCTCCATCACCACCCCGACGAGGTCACCACGCCCAACGCCTCGCTCGGCCAGCTCCGCCGCCACCCGCGCGGCGACCGCGTCGAGCTCGGCGTACGACCATGCGGCTTCCGCCCCGACGACCGCCACCGCGTCCGGCGACCTCCCCACCTGGGCCGCGAACAACTCCCCCAGCGACCTGACCGGCACCTGCGGTGCGACGCCGTTCCACCCCTCCACCAGTAGGGCGCGCTCGCCCTCACCCAGCACGTCGATGGCGCTCAGGCGCACCGCCGGATCGGATACGACCTGCTCCAGCAGCCGCACGAAGCGAGCGGCCAGCGCCTCGGCCGTACCCTCGTCGAACAGGTCGGTCGCATACAGCAGCACGCCACCGATGCCCGCCGGGCGACCGTCCCCGTCACGCTGCTCGGACAGCTCCGCCGACAGATCCACCCGGGCCGGTACGGACTCCGGCCCGGAGTCGGGAGCCAGCGGCCGTACCCGCAGACCCGGAAGGTCCCAGAGCCGGCCCTGATCCTGGGAAGCGCTCTGCACACCCAGGGAGACCTGGAACAACGGATTGCGCCCCATGGACCGGGTCGGGTTGAGGTCCTCCACCACGCGCTCGAACGGCAGGTCCTGGTGGGCGTAGGCGGACAGGTCGGCCTCCCGGACCCGGCCCAGCAGCTCGGTGAACGGCGGATCGGAGCTGAGGTCGGTGCGCAGCACCAGGGTGTTGACGAAGAAACCGGCCAGATCATCCAGCGCGGCGTCGCCGCGGCCGGCGACCGCGGTGCCGATCGGGATGTCGTCACCGGCACCCATCCGGGACAGCAGCGCCGCGAGCGCGGCCTGCAGGACCATGAACGTGGTCACCTTGCTGCGCTGGGCGAGTCCCACCAGCCGTTCGTGCGTCTGCGCGTCCACCCGCACCGGCACCGTGTTCCCCTGGAACGAGGCCACGGGCGGTCGTTGCCGGTCGGCCGGCAGCGGCAGTTCCTGGGGTGCGCCGGCCAGGGCATCGTGCCAATAGGCGAGCTGCCCGCTGATGAGACTGCCGGGATCGTCGAGCTCACCCAGCACCTCGCGCTGCCAGAGCGCGTAGTCGGCGTACTGCACCGGCAACGGCTGCCACTCCGGCGCTCGGCCCTCGCGCCGTGCGGTGTAGGCGGCACCGAGGTCGCGGGCGAGTACGCCCATGGACCAGCCGTCGACGGCGACATGATGCGCGACGATGAGCAGGACGTGCTCGGCCGGGCCGGTCGCCAGCAGCCTGATCCGCCACGGCAGATCCACGCTCAGATCGAAACCGCGGCTGGTCTGCGCCGCGATGACCGCGTCGACCTGTTCCGCCGGGGTGTCCGCGACGACGAGGGGCGGTCGGCCGACGGCACCCTCCAGCACCTGCTGGCGGGGGGTGCCCTCGGTTTCGGGGAAGATCGTCCGCAGGCTCTCGTGCCGGTCGGCGACGTCGCCGAGTGCGGCTTCGAGGGCTGCGGTGTCGAGTTCTCCCGACAGCCGCAGCGCCATGGGCATGTTGTAGGCCGCGCCGGCTTCGGGGTCGTTCTCCTCGAGGCGGTTGAGGAACCACATCCGTTGCTGCGCGTACGAGAGCGGCAGCACGTCGGGCCGCGGGCGGCGGGTCAGTGCCGCCCGCCCCGTGCCGTCATCGGCGTCGATCAGCCGGGCCGCCTCGGCGACCGTCGGCGCGGCGAAGAGGTCGCTGATGGCGAGCTCGGTGTCGAGCACCGCGCGGATACGGGCGATCAGGCGCATGGCGAGGAGTGAGTCACCGCCGAGGTCGAAGAACGATGCCTCGGCGCCGACCTGTTCCAGGCCCAGTACCTCGGCGAAGAGGCCGCAGAGCACTTCCTCCAGCGGTGTGGCCGGCCCGCGGCTGCCCGTGCCGCCGGTGACGGCGGCGAAGTCGGGGGCAGGGAGGGCGGCTCGGTCGAGCTTGCCGTTCACGGTGATGGGGAGGGACTCCAGCGGCACGATGGCTGTCGGGATCATGTAGTCGGGAAGGCGGTCGCGGGCGTGCTCGCGTAGCGCGGATACGTCTGTCTGCTGATCGTGGGCGGGGGTGACGTAGGCGATGAGGCGTTTGTCGCCGGGGCGGTCCTCGCGGATGATCACTGCTGCCTGGGCGACGGACTCGTGGGCGGTGAGGAGGGATTCGATTTCGCCGGGCTCGATGCGGAAGCCGCGGATCTTGACCTGCTCGTCTGCGCGGCCGGCGAATACCAGGTTTCCGTCAGGGGTCCAGTGGGCCAGGTCGCCGGTCCGGTACATCCGCTCGGCGGCCTCATCTCCGGTGGGAAAGGGGGAGGCGATGAAGCGTTCCGCGGTCAGGGTCGGCTTGCCGAGGTAGCCGCGTGCCAGACCTGGGCCTGAGACGTACAGCTCACCTGTCACACCGATGGCGGCCGGCTGCAGGAAGTCGTCCAGCACATACGCCTGGGTGTTGCCGATCGGCTGCCCGATGGGCACTGGGCCCTCGTCTGTCGGTGAGAGCGGCTGGCTCATCGTCGCGCAGACGGTCACTTCCGTCGGACCGTACGCATTGACCAGCCGTCGGCCCGACGACCACCGCTCGACCAGCCCTGGACTGCACGCCTCGCCGGCCACCACGAGAGTGCGCACCGCGGCCGGTAGCTCCTCTACCGTCGCCAGCACTGACGGCGGCACCGTTACGTGCGTGACCTCGAACGCGGAGGCCACCTCGGTCAATGATCCGTGCGGCGGCAGCCGATCAGCCCCGGCCATCACCAACGACGCCCCCGACAGCAACGCCATGCACAGCTCCGACACCGCCGCGTCAAAGCTCAACGACGCCAACTGCAGCACCCGCGAACCCGGTTCGACGCCGAACCGCTCCACCTGACTGGCCGCAAGATTCCCGATACCGCTGTGAGTGACCACGACACCCTTGGGGGTGCCGGTCGACCCGGATGTATAGATCACATACGCCGCATCCTCCGGTCGGCCGGCTACAGGCGGGGCGATCCGGCCCGAGCGAGGCGCCTCTTCAACGCCGTACACCCATCGCGCCGCCCCGGCAGGCAGCACTTCCTGAGTAGCCGCCGTGCACACCACCAGCGCCGGAGCCGAATCGCCCAGCATGAACGCAATCCGTTCCCGCGGATAGGCAGGGTCGACAGGCACGAAAGCCGCACCCGCCTTCACCACACCCAGCAACACCCCCACCAGATCCGCCGAGCGCTCCATCACCACCCCGACCAGATCCCCGCGCCCCACACCCCGCGCAATCAGCTCACACGCCACCCGATCCGACCGGTCAGCCAATTCCGCATACGACCACTTCACATCGGCACCGACGACCGCGACCGCATCCGGCGACCGCTCCACCTGGGCCGCGAACAGCTCCCCCAACGTCCCCGACGCCACCTCCCGCGCCGTGGCATTCCAGCTCTCGACGACCTCAACCCGCTCCGCCGCCCCCAGCACATCCAACCGGCCAACCCGCCCCTGCGGATCCGCCGCCATCCCCTCCAACACCCGGAACAGCTGGTCAAGAACGGCCCGCGCCGCCCCCTCACCAAACACATCCGGCCGATAGCTCAACCGCGCCCCGAGCCCACCCATCGGGCTCACCACCAACCCCAGCGGGTAATTGGTGGATTCCCGAACCCCCGCATCGACTATCTTCAGTCCACCCGGCTGGGGCAGTTCCCCGTCTTCATCCGGCGGCGGCTCCTGCGCATTCGCTCCTGACGGGAAGTTCTCGAAGGCCATCAAGGTATCGAAAGTGGCGCCCGGCCCGGCCAGCCGTTGAATGTCGCTCAGCCCGAGATATTGATAATCCATCAAAGCCGACTGCTGCCCCTGCAACTCGGTCAGCAGGTCCGCGACCGACTGCGCGGGATCGAATCGCACGCGGACCGGAACGGTGTTGATGAACAGCCCCAGCATCCGCTCCATGCCCGGCAGGTCAGCAGGCCGCCCAGCCACGGCTGCGCCGAAGACGACGTCCCGGCGCCCCGTGAGCTTCCCGACCACCAGCGCCCACGCGGCCTGGACCACCGTATTCAAGGTCACGCCCTGCGCACGCGTCAGCTGCTCCAGCGCCTCGGACAGCTCGACGCTCGCCTCACCGGGTACGACATCGCAGTGCGCCGGTGCCGCGTCCCGTACCGCCGGAGCCACCAGTGTGGGCCCCTCGACTCCGTCGAGCCCGCGGCGCCAGGCCTCGCGCGCGGCCTCCTTGTCCTGCCGGCCCAGCCACTCCAGATAGTTCCGGTACGGAGTGACCTCGGGCAGGCCGGCCGTACTGCCGTCCGCCTCGTACGCGGTCCACAGCTCCTGCATCAGAATCGGCAGCGACCAGCCGTCCAGCAGGATGTGATGCAGCGTGAACACCATCTGATACCGGTCCGGGGCCAGCTTCACCAGCAGAATCCGCAGCAGCGGCGGCACCGCCAGATCAAAGCGCTGCGCCCGCGCGGCGATCCCCAGCCGGTCGGCCTCGGCCAATGCCTCGTCCTCGGGAAGCCCCGATACATCCTCCTCGTGCCAGGGCAACACGGCCCGGCGCATGACGAGTTGGATCGGTGTGCCGGAATTCCGGCGCCGAAAGCCTGCCCGCAGGCTTTCGTGCCGGTCGAGTAACGCCTGCCAGGACTTCCGTAATACGTCGGCGTCGACCTTTCCCTCCAGCCCGATGGTGATCTGCTCGACATACACATCCGTGTCCCGCTCGTCGAACAGAGCGTGAAACAGCATGCCTTCCTGCAGCGGTGACAGCGGCCAGACACCGGCCAGTGCAGACTCATTCATGGTCACGCCCCCTCTTCGATCTGCTTCGCTGTGGCTTCAAAGTCGTCCAGTTCGTCTTGGCTGATCTCCACCAGCGGGAAATCGGAAGGGGTATGGCCGCCACTGCCGGTATCGGCTATGTGGCTGACGAGCCCGGTCAGCATGGCCGCCCAGCCGGCCGCCAGGGACTGGACCGCCGCCTCCGCCAGCAGCGCTTCCGGCCAGGCCAGGGTCAGCGTGAGCTCCGGGCCGTCGGGCAGCTCATGGGCGGCGGCTATGACCTCCAGGGCGTGCGACACCGGGATCCGGGGATCGATGCCGCCACCCCCACCGCCGACCACCTGCCAGTCCTGCATGCGGCCGGGTTGCGCATCGTGACCGTCGGCCGGCCTCGTGCCGCCGAGTCGGCCGAGGTAGTTGAAGCCGATCTGGGCTGCGGGCAGGGCCGCGAGGGCGGGTGCGGTCTCGGGGTTGAGGTGGCGGAGCATGCCGTAGCCGAGGCCGTCGCCGGGGACGGCTCGGAGTTGCTCCTTGACCCGCTTGACCGCCCGGCCCGCCGCCGGACCACCCGCCCGCAGCCCGGCGAGGTCGACCGCGCCGACGTCGAGCCGTACCGGGTGGGCGCTGGTGAACCAGCCCACCGTGCGGGACAGATCGACACCATCGCTCAAGGCATTGCGGCCATGTCCTTCCAGGTCGATGAGCGTGCCGGCGGCGCTGTGGCCTTGCTTCCGCCGCCATTCGGCGAGGGCGGTGGCCAGACCGGTCAGGAGGATGTCGTCGATGCCGGCGTGGAAGGCGGCCGGGACGGTGGTGAGCAGCGCCGACGTGACCGCTGCGGGAAGCCGCACCGAGACCTCACGCCTGGTGGACTCGAAGTCCCGCTCCGGGTCCACGGGTTGCGTGGTCAGCAGCGGGTCGGGGCCCCGCAGGTAGTCGGTCCATTGGGTGAGTTCCGCCTGTCGGCCGGCGGTTGTCGCCAGTGCGGAGAGCTCGCGCGCCCAGTGGCGGAATGATGTCGGCACCGGCTCGAGTGCTACGTCCCGGCCGGCCGCCAGCTCCGTATAGGCCTCCGCCAGGTCCGGCACCAGCAGCCGCCAGGAGACGGTATCGACCACCAGGTGATCGATGACGATCAGCAGATGCCCGGCCGCCTCCGGGCCGGGGTCGAACCACACCACCTGCACCATCACACCGGCCGACGGGTCCAGCCGGCGGGTGGCGGCCCGGGACTCCTCATCGATCAGCTGGTGCAGCGCGTCATCGTCCAGCCCGGCCGCGTCGACTCGGTGCACCCAGGGCGCCGCCTGCGCCGCCGTCGGCTCGGGCACTATGAGCTGCCGCTGCGGGGCGACTTCGAGGCGAGCGCGGAGGATGTCGTGGTGATCCACCAGTGCCTGGACGGCCTGGGTGAGGACCGTAAAGTCCAGGCCGGCCGGGGTGACCACGAGGTTGGACTGGGCTACGTAACCCAGGCTGTCCGGGCCGGCGCGGTCGAGGAGTTCGTGCATGACCGGGGTGAGGGGTATCTCGCCGATCCCGGAGTCGCCACCGCCGACGACGGCGCCGTCCGCCACCGAACCGGCTACGGCTGCCAGGCCGGCGGGGGTCGGGTGCTCGAAGACCTGCCGGGCGGTGATCACCAGCCCGGCTCGGCGGGCTTTGGACACCAGGAGCATCGACATGATCGAGTCGCCGCCGAGCTCGAAGAAGGAGTCGTCGACGGTGACCTTCTCCAGGCTGAGTATCTCGGCGAAGAGGGTGCAGAGGGTCTCCTCGGCGTGGGTCTCCGGGGTACGTCCTTCCTTGCTGGTGGCGTCGGGGGCGGGGAGGGCGGTGCGGTCGAGCTTTCCGTTGGGGGTGAGCGGCAGGGCCTCCAGGGGGACGACGGTCGGGATCATGTACTCCGGCAGGCGGGAGGCGGTGTGCTCGCGCAGCTGCGTC
>NZ_JAAKZV010000111.1 GCF_011044975.1 Streptomyces coryli
CACCCGCCCTTTGTCATTCGCTGCGAGGTGTAACGGGTGCTTCGGGATTTGCTCACTTACGTCATTCTTGCGTTCCCTCAGAGAAACCTCATGTCCGCATAACGAACGGAGAACGAACAGAAGCCTTATGGGAGTGAAGGGAGTTATGCCCGGTTTGTGGTGTGAAGTGGATCACCTGAGTGGCCCGGATCACGTGGTAGGAACTGCGGACCCGCAGGTTCCATTTCCTTCCGCGACGCGACAGTCGAGGTACCCCCCATGGCAAGCAATCAGTCGCTCACCGAGCGCATTGACGAAGGCGTCAGCAACGTCTTCCAGCCCGTCTCGGATTTCCTCTCCGAATGGGTCTTCAAAGAGGTCACCCTTTTCGGAACCTCCTTCCCGTGGATCGTCGGGTGGCTGGTTGTCGCCGGCGCTGTTTTCTCGCTGTACTTCGGCTTCGTGCAGTTCCGCCACATGGGCACCGCGATCAAGCTGGTCCGCGGCAAGTGGGACTTCTCGGACGCCCCCGGTGAGGTCACCCACTTCCAGGCGCTGACCTCCGCCGTCTCCGGCACCGTCGGCCTCGGCAACATCGCCGGTGTGGCCGTCGCGGTGACGATCGGCGGGCCGGGTGCCACCTTCTGGATGATCATCTGCGGCCTGCTGGGCATGGCGACCAAGTTCGTCGAGTGCACCCTGGGCGTCCGCTACCGGGATGTGCACGAGGACGGCACGGTCTCCGGCGGCCCCATGCACTACCTCCGCAAGGGCCTGGCCGAGCGCGGCCTCGGCGGCCTCGGCAAGGTGCTGGCGGCCGGCTCCGCCGCGATGCTGCTCTTCTTCACCTTCTTCGGCGGCAACCTCTTCCAGGTCAACCAGTCCCTGGAGCAGCTGAAGTCCGTCACCGGCAAGGACGACAGCGTCTTCGCGTCCTCCGGCGGCGCCATCCTCTTCGGCGTGCTGATCGCCGTGGTCGTCGCGCTGGTCCTGATCGGCGGCGCCAAGTCCATCGGCAACGTCACCAGCAAGCTGGTCCCGGTCATGGGCATCATCTACGTGGGCGCCTGCCTCATCGTCATCGGCCTGAACATAGCCGACGTGCCGGCCGCGATCGCCACCATCTTCGAGGGAGCGTTCAACCCCGAGGGTGTCACCGGCGGTGTCATCGGCGCCCTGATCGTCGGCTTCCAGCGGGCCGCGTTCTCCAACGAGGCCGGCATCGGCTCCGCGCCCATCGTGCACTCCGCGGTGAAGACCCGGCACCCGGCCTCCGAGGGCGTCGTGGGCCTGCTCGAGCCGTTCATCGACACGGTCGTCATCTGCACCATGACCGCGCTGACCATCGTCATCGCGTCCACGCCGAGCTGGGACAAGGCCCGTGAGGCCGCGGCCGCCGGCAACCCGCCGAGCGACGGCGTCTCCCTGACCTCGGACGCCTTCGAGTCGGCCATCCCGTGGTTCCCGTACGTCCTCGCCCTCGCGGTGCTGCTCTTCGCCCTCTCCACGGTCATCACCTGGGGCTACTACGGCATGAAGTGCTGGACGTACCTGTTCGGCCGCGGCAAGGCCAGCGAGGCCATCTACAAGGTCACCTTCTGCGTCATGGTGGTCCTGGGCGCGCTGCTCTCCCTCGGCACCCTGGTGAGCATGGCGGACGCGTTCCTCTTCATGGCCGCGGTGTTCAACATCATCGGCCTGTACTTCCTGGCTCCGCTGGTCAAGAAGGAGCTGAAGAAGTTCGTCGCCTTCACCAAGGGCGAGGAGAAGGCCGACGAGCCGGATCAGGACACGGCCAAGGTTCCGGCGTACGAGTCCAACTGACGTCGCGCCGACGCAAGAAGAGGCCTGGTCCCGCACCGCTCAGCGGTGCGGGACCAGGCCTTTTCCGGTTCGGTTACGCCCAGAGCTGGCCCTGCAGCGCCGCCACCGCGGCCTCCGTCGACTCGGCCGTGTAGATGCCCGTCGACAGGTACTTCCAGCCGCCGTCCGCGACGATGAAGACGACGTCCGCCGCCTCGCCCGCGCGCTCGGCCTTGCGGGCCACGCCCAGCGCGGCGTGCAGCGCCGCGCCGGTGGAGACGCCCGCGAAGATGCCCTCCTGGGCGAGGAGTTCGCGGGTACGGGTGACCGCGTCCTCGGAGCCGACCGAGAAGCGGGTGGTGAGCACCGACTCGTCGTACAGCTCGGGGACGAAGCCCTCGTCGAGGTTGCGCAGGCCGTAGACCAGGTCGTCGTAGCGCGGCTCGGCGGCCACGATCTTCACGTCCGGTACGTGCTCGCGCAGGTAGCGGCCCGCGCCCATCAGCGTGCCCGTGGTGCCCAGGCCCGCCACGAAGTGGGTGATGGAGGGGAGGTCCTCGAGGATCTCCGGGCCGGTCGTCGCGTAGTGCGCGCCGGCGTTGTCCGGGTTGCCGTACTGGTAGAGCATCACCCAGTCCGGGTGCTCCGCCGACAGCTCCTTCGCCACCCGTACCGCCGTGTTGGAGCCGCCCGCGGCGGGCGACGAGCGGATCTCGGCGCCCCACATGGCGAGCAGCTGGCGGCGCTCCTCGCTGGTGTTCTCCGGCATCACGCAGACGATGCGGTAGCCCTTGAGCTTGGCCGCCATCGCCAGGGAGATGCCGGTGTTGCCGGAGGTCGGCTCCAGGATGGTGCAGCCGGGGGTCAGGCGGCCGTCCTTCTCCGCCTGCTCGATCATGTGGAGCGCGGGGCGGTCCTTGATCGAGCCGGTGGGGTTGCGGTCCTCCAGCTTCGCCCAGACGCGGACGTCGTCCGCGGGGGAGAGGCGCGGGAGGTGGACCAGCGGGGTGTTGCCGACGGCGGCGAGGGGGCTGTCGTAGCGGGCCATCAGTGCATGCCGCCGGCTACGGCCGGAAGGATCGTCACGCTGTCGCCGTCGGTGAGCTTGGTGCCGATGCCGTCGAGGAAGCGGACGTCCTCGTCGTTGAGGTAGACATTCACGAAGCGGCGCAGGTCCCCGTCGTCGACGAGGCGCTCGCGCAGGCCGGTGTGCCGGGACTCCAGGTCCTCGAAGAGGGCGGAGAGGGTGTCGCCCTCGCCGGACACGGCCTTCTGGCCGTCGGTGTAGTTGCGCAGGATGGTCGGGATGCGGACCTCGATG
Organism: Streptomyces coryli; assembly: GCF_011044975.1. Taxonomy (GTDB): domain Bacteria; phylum Actinomycetota; class Actinomycetes; order Streptomycetales; family Streptomycetaceae; genus Streptomyces; species Streptomyces coryli. The sequence goes on from NZ_JAAKZV010000111.1 coordinate 3,104, forward strand.
GCCATGGCTGTCTCCGTAACGACGGATGTGCGCGCGTCGGCGCAGCGGGAAATGGGGCTGGGGGGTGCGTCGGGCCGCGGAGCAGGGGGCGGGCGCTCAGGCGGCGGCGCAGCGCTGCGGACACATCGCGCTGGCGAGGCGGCACAGGTCGACGTGCAGGCGCGCGACGAGCAGCATGCCCGGCTGCTTCTCCGCGGTCGTAGTCACGTCGTGGTCAACCATGCGGTCATCGTATCGATTCCGCGGCGCGGGCCAGAACGCCTGTATCAGGATGCGGACACGGTTTTGGACGCGGGTGCGGCGGGGCTTGGGCCGTGGGGCGCCGCGGACTCAGGAGACGGTGGCTGTGGCGTAGTCGGCGACCACCTGGACGTCTTCCTCCGTGACTACGCCGTCCACGATGTGGAATGAGCGGAAGGAGACCGGGCCCTCGTCGTTCCCGCACTCGGCGGTGGAGACCAGGACGTAGTGGGCGCCGGGCTCGTTGGCGTACGAGATGTCGGTACGGGACGGGTACGCCTCGGTGGCCGTGTGCGAGTGGTAGATCACCACCGGCTCCTCGTCGCGGTCGTCCATCTCGCGGTAGAGCTTCAGCAGGTCCGTCGAGTCGAACTCGTAGAACGTGGGGGAGCGGGCCGCGTTCAGCATCGGGATGAAGCGCTCAGGACGGCCGTCCGCCGGGGCGGGCGTGGGCCCCGCCACCACGCCGCAGGCCTCGTCCGGGTGGTCGGCGCGGGCGTGGGCGACGATCTGGTCGTGCAGGGCCTGGGTGATGGTCAGCATGACGGAAAGGATAAGCACGAGGGCGTCGGCGCTATGCTTCGGCGGTAACGGGAGAGGAGGGCCGGACGCATGGATCTGCATCGCTACGTAGCCGTGTGCCGCGTGCACCTCAGTGCGCTCTTCCTCCTTCTCGCCGGGCTGCTGATCGACGAGGGCGGCTTCGCGGCCGGCTTCGCGGGGGCCGCGGCGAGTGCGGCGCTGGTGCTGCTCTGCTCGGCGCTGGCCCATGCCGCTGCCGCCCGGCCGGAGCCCCCGGGCCGGGTGCGGACCGCGATCCGGGATCGCGAGTTGCGCACCGCCTTCCTGCCGCAGCGCGATCCCGATGCGGCAGGCCGCCCGCGGCCCAGGGCACCCGGGTTCGTCGTCTGACGACCGCGGCTGCGTAGGGCTGGACCCTCAAGGGGCAGCTGCGTGTCGTCGTGAGCTCTCAGCCAACGACGACCCCGCCCGGGAGGGCCTCCCATGTCTGTCTTCTCGTTTCTCGGCGACCTGCTGTCCGGCATCGCCAACGTCATCGACCCCGTCTTCGGCGACTCCGCCGCCGCGGTCGCCGTGATCGTCTTTACGCTCCTCGTCCGCCTCTCCCTGCACCCCCTCGCCCGCGCCGCGGTCCGCGGCGAGAAGGCGCGGGCCGAACTCGCCCCGCAGCTGGCGGAGCTGCAGCGCAAGCACAAGGGCAACCCGGAGAAGCTGCAGCGGGCCATGACGGACCTGTACAAGGAGACCGGTTCCTCGCCACTGGCCGGCTGCGGGCCTGTGCTGCTGCAGCTGCCGGTGTTCATGGTGATGTACCGGCTCTTCTCCGGCCACGACCACGACCTGCTCGACCACACCCTGGGCGCCGCCCAGCTCGGCGACCGCTGGGCGGACGCGCTCGGCAACGGCGGGATGTTCGGCGCGGAGGGTCTGGTCTACGTGACCCTCTTCGCGGTGATCGCGGCCGTGGCCACGTGGAGCTTCCTGCAGACCCGGCGGCTCGCGGCCGTGGCGGCCCGGAAGCGCGAAGAGGCGCAGGCCGCCGACCAGGCATCCCGTAAGACCTCCGGCAAGAAGGCCGCCGCCAAGTCCGCTGCCCCCGAAAGTCCGCTGTCTCCCGAGACCATGGCCGGGATCACGAAGTGGATGCCCCTGCTCGCCTTCGGGACGCTGGTGACCGCGGCCGTCGTGCCGCTCGCCGCCGGGCTCTACCTCGCCACCACCACCGCCTGGACCGTCGCCGAGCGCGGCTATCTGCGGCGTGAGCGGCCTCTTCCGGCCGAGGCCATCGGGTCCACAGGCTGAACTGGGTCTTGCGTACCTGAACTCCTTCTTGGAGGATCAACCAATTCGGAGATGGGAGTGACACACATGAAGCTGCTGCGAGTCGGACCGGCGGGAGCGGAGCGCCCGGCCCTCCTCGACGCCGAGGGGACGCTGCGCGACCTCTCCGGAGTGGTGCCCGACATCGACGGGGCGCTGCTCGGCGACGGCGCCGCGCTCGCCCGCGTGCGCCAGGCCGCCGAGGGCGGCGAGCTGCCCGCGCTGGACGCCACCGGGATACGGATCGGGGCGCCCCTGGGCCGTATCGGCAAGGTGGTCTGCATCGGGCTGAACTACCACGGCCACGCGAAGGAGACCGGGGCCCAGATCCCGGCGGAGCCGATCCTGTTCATGAAGGCCCCGGACACCGTCGTCGGCCCGAACGACACCGTGCTGGTGCCGCGCGGCAGCGAGAAGACCGACTGGGAGGTCGAGCTCGCGATCGTCATCGGGCGGACCGTGCGCTATGCGCAGAGCGACGAGGAGGCGCTCGCCGCGGTCGCGGGTTACGCGGTCTCCAACGACGTCTCCGAGCGCGAGTACCAGCTCGAGCGCGGCGGCACCTGGGACAAGGGCAAGAACTGCGAGACCTTCAACCCGCTCGGCCCGTGGCTGGTCACCGCCGACGAGATCGCGGACCCGCAGGCGCTCGACCTCAAGCTGTGGGTCAACGGCGAGCTGAAGCAGCAGGGCAACACCGGCGACCAGATCTTCGGCGTCGCCGAGGTGGTCCGCTACCTGAGCCGCTTCATGACGCTCTACCCGGGCGACGTCATCAACACCGGCACCCCGGCGGGCGTCGCCATGGGCCACCCGGACCCGAAGCCGTATCTGCGGGCGGGCGACGTCATGGAGCTGGAGATCGAGGGCCTGGGGCGGCAGCGCCAGCAGCTCAAGCCGGCCTAGCCACCGCCCCGGCCCCCCTCAGCCGATCAGTTCCTTCACCACCGGGGCGAGTGCCCTGAAGGCCTTGCCCCGGTGGCTGATCGCGTTCTTCTCGTCGGGGGTGAGCTCCGCGCAGGTACGGGACTCGCCGAGCGGCTGCAGGATCGGGTCGTAACCGAACCCGCCGTCGCCCACCTGCTCCCGCCGCAGCGTGCCCTCGAGCTTCCCCTCGACCACCCGCTCCGTGCCGTCCGGCAGCGCCAGCGCCGCGGCGCAGGCGAAGTGGGCGGCGCGGTGCTCGTCGGCGATGTCGGAGAGCTGCGCCAGCAGCAGGTCCAGATTCGCCTTGTCGTCGCCGTGCTTGCCCGCCCAGCGGGCGGAGAAGATGCCGGGCGCGCCGCCGAGCACGTCCACGCACAGGCCCGAGTCGTCGGCGACCGCGGGCAGTCCGGTGGCCTTGGCCAGGGCGTGCGCCTTGAGCAGCGCGTTCTCCGCGAAGGTCACGCCGGTCTCGGGCACGTCCGGGATCTCCGGATACGCGTCCGCGCCGACCAGCTCCACATCGAGACCGGCGTCCGCCAGGATGGCGCGCAGCTCGGTGACCTTGTGGGCGTTACGGGTGGCGAGGATCAGCCGCTGCGTCACGAGGTGCACACCTTCGAGAGTTCACCCGCCGCGCTCGTGATGCCGCTCAGGTCCGGCGTCGGGTCGCCGCCCTCGGCGGACTTCTGGGCGTTGTTCACCGCGGTCTGCAGGTCCTCGACCGCCTTGCCGACATCGGCGTTGTCCGACTTGTCGGAGAACTTGTCCAGGTCCTTGTCGATCTTGTCGAGCGCGTCCTGCGCCGCCTGCGGGCTCTCGCCGGCGCCGCCGACCACGTCCTGCAGCTGCTCGACGTCCTTGGAGATCTCGGTCGCCAGCTGGGCGCAGTCGAGCGCCTTGTCCACGGCGCTGCAGCCGACCAGCGCGGTCGCCGACAGGGCGGCCGCGGCCGTCAGTATTGCGATACGGGCCTTCACTTCGGTACCTCCAGTACCTCGCGCTGCAGCTGATCCAGTTCCGCGCAGCCGGACACCGCCAGGTCCAGCAGCCCGTCCAGTTCGGCGCGGTCGAAGGGGACGCCCTCCGCGGTGCCCTGCACCTCGACGAAGCGGCCGTCGCCGGTGCAGACGACGTTCATGTCGGTCTCGGCGCGCACATCCTCCTCGTAGCAGAGGTCGAGCAGCGGCACCGAGCCGACGATGCCGACGCTGACGGCGCCGACGGTGCCGGTCAGCGGGTTGGACTTGGAGCGGATCAGGCGCTTGCCCTGCGCCCAGGTCACCGCGTCCGCCAGCGCCACGTACGCGCCGGTGATGGCTGCGGTACGGGTGCCGCCGTCGGCCTGCAGCACGTCGCAGTCGAGCACGATGGTGTTCTCGCCGAGCGCCTTGAAGTCGATGACCGCGCGCAGCGAGCGGCCGATCAGCCGGGAGATCTCGTGGGTGCGGCCGCCGATCTTGCCGCGCACGGACTCCCGGTCGCCGCGGGTGTTGGTGGAGCGCGGCAGCATCGCGTACTCCGCGGTGACCCAGCCCTCGCCGCTCCCCTTGCGCCAGCGCGGCACGCCCTCGGTGAGGCTGGCGGTGCACAGCACCCGGGTGTCGCCGAACGAGACCAGCACCGAGCCCTCGGCGTGCTTGCTCCAGCCGCGCTCGATGGTCACGGGGCGGAGCTGATCGGGCCGGCGGCCGTCGTATCGGAGGCCTTCGAGGCCCGCAGTACCAGCAGTAGACATGGGCCCGACCCTATCCGCCGCGGGGGAGGGGCGGGAAACGCGTGGCATGCGTGAGCCCCCCGACCCGGATGGGGGAGCGGGGGGCTGAAATCCGCGGGGAGGGACGTCAGTCCTCCATCAGGTCCTCGATGTCGGAGGCGATCGGGTCGGCGTCGGTGCCGATGACGACCTGGATCGCCGTGCCCATGGACACCACGCCGTGCGCGCCGGCGGCCTTCAGCGCGGCCTCGTCCACCAGCGACGGGTCCTCGACCTCGGTACGGAGGCGGGTGATGCAGCCCTCGACCTCGACGATGTTCTCGATGCCGCCGAGACCGGCGACGATCTTCTCAGCCTTGCTGGCCATGTCCCACACTCCAGTTTTCTTCATTGGGCACTGGTCTACGCCAGTATGCGACACGGCCGGGCCTTATGGCCCGCCGGGAGTTGGTCAATACGGGACGTATTCCCCTGGCGGGATCGTGTGAGGAGATCGAGGATTCCTTTAAGCAGTCCCTACGTGCTACAACAGGTCTACACCACTCACAGGTGTAGACCACGCGCGCTCATCCGGGCGCTCGTGCGAGGAAGCGCCGCCGCTCCCAATCCCCTGGCGGCGATGTGCCCCATGGAGGATGAAATGTCCACGGCCACCCCCGCGGCCGCCGCGAAGAAGGGCGGCGGGTCTGGCTTCATGGCCAAGGCGCAGCGCCTCGGCCGCAGCCTGATGCTGCCGATCGCGACGCTCCCCGCAGCCGCGCTGCTCACCCGTCTCGGCGCCGACGACATGCTCGGCAAGGAGTCGCTGCCGGACTTCCTGAACCGGATCGCCCAGTTCATGCAGGCGGGCGGCAACGCGCTGCTCAGCAACATGGCCTTCCTGTTCGCCGTCGGCATCGCCATCGGCTACGCGAAGAAGTCGGACGGCTCCACGGCGCTCGCCGCCGTCGTCGGCTACCTGGTCTTCAAGGACGTCCTGGCCACGTTCCACGACTCCAACACCGACGCCCCGGTGGACGCCGGTGTGCTGGGCGGCGTCATCATCGGTCTGGTCACCGCGCTGCTCTACCAGCGCTTCCACCGCACCAAGCTGCCGGACTGGCTGGGCTTCTTCGGCGGCCGCCGCCTGGTGCCGATCCTGGCGTCCTTCGCGGGCCTGCTCATCGCCATCGTCATGGGCTACATCTGGCCGGTCCTCGGCACCGGTCTGCACAACTTCGGTGAGTGGCTGGTCGGCTCCGGCGCCGTCGGCGCGGGCATCTTCGGCGCGGTCAACCGCGGTCTGATCCCGATCGGCATGCACCACCTGCTGAACTCCTTCCCGTGGTTCCAGGCCGGCTCCTTCGAGAAGGCCGACGGCTCCGTCGTGCACGGCGACATCGCGCGCTTCCTCGCCGGCGACCCGACCGCGGGCCAGTTCATGACCGGCTTCTTCCCGATCATGATGTTCGGCCTGCCGGCCGCCTGCCTCGCGATCTACCACTGCGCCCGTCCGGAGCGCCGCAAGGTCGTCGGCGGCATGATGTTCTCCATCGCGCTCACCGCCTTCATCACCGGCGTGACCGAGCCGATCGAGTTCACCTTCATGTTCATCGCCCCGGTGCTGTACGCGATCCACGCGGTGCTGACCGGTATCTCGATGGCGCTGACCTGGGCGCTCGGCATGAAGGACGGCTTCGGCTTCTCGGCCGGCGCGATCGACTTCGTGCTGAACCTGGGCATCGCGTCCAACCCGTGGGGCCTGGCGCTGGTCGGCCTGTGCTTCAGCGTCGTGTACTACTTCGTCTTCCGCTTCGCGATCACGAAGTTCAATCTCCCGACGCCGGGCCGCGAGTCCGACGAGGAGATCGAGCAGGAGGAGAAGGACCAGTACAAGGCCTGATCCCCGCGCAGTAGCAGACGAGGCCCCCGGCACCGTGCAGGTGCCGGGGGCCTCGTGCGTTGAAGCGGAGGCTCAGACCTCGTAGACCGCGCCCGCCCGTGCCAGCTCCACCGGGCCGCCGTACACGGACTGCGCGTCGCGGAGGTTGACCTCGGCGTCCGTCCACGGCGGGATGTGGGTGAGGATCAGCCGCCCCACGTCCGCCCGCGCGGCGAGCTCGCCGGCCTCGCGGCCGTTGAGGTGCAGCTCCGGGATCTCTTCCTTGCCGTGGGTGAAGGAGGCCTCGCACAGCAGCAGGTCCGCGCCCTCGCTCAGCGACTCCAGCGACCCGCACGGGCCGGTGTCGCCGCTGTAGACCAGGGAGCGGCCGCCGTGCTCGATGCGGAAGGCGTACGCCTCGACCGGGTGCGCCACCCGGTCGGTGTGCACGGTGAACGGGCCCAGCTCGAAGGAGCCGCCCTGCAGCGTGCGGAAGTCGAAGACCTCGGCCATCGACGAGTCGGAAGGGGTGTCCGCGTACGCCGTGGTCAGGCGCTGCTCCGTGCCCTTCGGCCCGTATACGGGCATCAGGCCCGCGCGGCCGCCGTCGTGCCGGTAGTAGCGGGCCACGAAGTACGCGCACATGTCGATGCAGTGGTCCGCGTGCAGATGGCTGAGGATGATCGCGTCGAGGTCGTACAGGCCGCAGTGGTTCTGGAGCTGGCCGAGGGCGCCGTTGCCCATGTCGAGCAGCAGCGAATAGCCCTCGGCCTCGACGAGATAGCTCGAGCAGGGGGATTCCGCGGAGGGGAACGAGCCCGAGCATCCGACGACGGTGAGTCTCATGCTGGCAGGAACCTCCGTCGGTGCTTTCCGGGTCCATCGAGCGTAAGCCGCGAAACCGCTGGTGGTCCCGGTGGCGGCCGCGGTTGTGGGCGGAATCACCGCCGTTCCGCGCCCCGGAACCGGGGCCCCGCAGGCCGCCCCGCGCTGCCGGACCTTATCGCAGCACCGGGCGTGACCTGCGCTTTCGCCGGTACGTCCGTGTGTCGGCCCGGGTCATGAGCCGAGGAAGTCGCGGGTGATCTTGATGAGCCCGGTCGGGTCCGCGAACCAGTCCATGTGGCCCTCGCCCGGGACCTCCACGAGGCGGCTGTCCGGGATCGCCGCGTGCAGCTGCCGGGAGCCCTCGACGGGGATCATGGCGTCCTCGCCGAAGCCGACGACCAGCGTGGGTGCGGTGATCGACGGGAGCAGCTGCCGGATGTCCACCTGCAGGCCGGCGTCGATCTGCCGGCCGATGCCGGCCGGCGGCCAGGCGTCGGCGAGCGAGGCCGCCAGGCCCTCGTGGCCGAAGCGGTCCAGGGCGGCGGCGCTGAAGCCGGTCAGGGCGGCGAAGCGCTTGAACGCCTCGCGGTCGGTGGCCAGCAGCCGCTGCCAGGTCTCGAAGTAGTAGCGGTCGCGCGGTCCGGTGGAGTGCGCCCAGCCGGCCACCAGCACGAGCCGGCGGACGAGTTCGGGGTGGGTGGCGGCGACGGCGGCCGCGCCGACCGCGCCGAGGGAGAAGCCGAGCAGGTCCACCGGTCCTTCGGTGCCGGCGGCCCGTATCGCCGCCGCGATCTGGTCGGTGATCAGGTCCACCGTCAGCTCGCCGCCGTCGTCCTCGGTGCGGCCGCTGCCGCTGAAGTTGGGGCGGATGACGGTGCGGGTGTCCGTGAAGTGGCCGACGACGTTGCCGAAGACCTTGTCGGCGTCGCCACCGGTGCCGTGGACCAGGGCGAGGCCGGGTCCCCGGCCGTCGAGCTCGTAGTGGACGCGGCTGTTACGGGCGGCAGTGGTGAACGGCATGGTGCGCCTCCTGAGACTTGAGTGAGCGCTGATTAGGTGAGTGCTAAGGTAAGTGGCACTTGTGCGAGTGTCAATTAAATGAGCGCTGGCCTATCTGGCTCGGGAGGATTTGTGGTGGACGCGGTGGAGGGCGTGCTGGAGCAGTGGCGCCGGGAGTTCCCCGATCTCGACGTCTCGCCGATCGGCGTCGTTGGGCGGATCATGCGGCTGTCCCGGCTGTGGGACAAGGAGATCAAGGGCTTCCTCGCCGAACACGGCCTGGAACCGGGCGAGTTCGACGTCCTGTCCACGCTGCGGCGCTCCGGAGAGCCGTACGAGCTGACCGCCGGGACCTTCCTCAAGGCCTCCCTCGTCACCACCGGGGCGATCACCCTGCGGGTCGACCGGATGGCCGGCAAGGGCCTGGTCACCCGTGTCCCCGGCGACACCGACCGCAGGTCCGTGAAGATCCGCCTCACCCCGCAGGGCCTGGAGCTGATCGACCGGGTGCTCCCCCTCCATCTGGAGAACGAGGCGCGCCTCCTGGAAGGCCTCGGCGCCGGCGAACGGCAGCACCTCGCCGGCTCCCTCGCCACGCTGCTGGAGTCCCGCGGCGACACCCCCGCCGGGTGAGTGTCTACGATCAGCGCATGGACACGTCTTGGTGGCTCGCGCTCGCCGCTGTCGCCGTGCTGGCGATCATCGCGGCGCTGGTGGACAGCTGGGGCCGGCTGTCCCGGGCGCACCGGCGCGACGGGCGGGCGAAGGTGCGCCGCGCCGGCCGGCCGCCGGTGGTGCGGGCGGGGGAGATCTGGTGGGCCGACGTGCCCTTCGAGGACAGCGACCGGTCGAAGGACCGGCCGTGCCTGGTCGTACGGGTGGACGGGGACACGGCGTCGGTCGTGAAGATCACCAGCAAGTTCCACGGCGAGCGGCCCGGCATCATCCCGCTGCCCCCGGGGTCGGTGAGCGACCGGCGGGGCCGGACCAGCTACCTGGAGACGGATGAGGTCCGCGAGGTCGAGGTGTGGGACTTCCGGCGCAAGTCGGGGACCGTGGACCCGGCGATCTGGGACCAGGTGAAGTACCTGGCCGACGGGTGACCCGCGCTTACAGATCCGCCTTCGACGTGCCCTTCAGGTGCTCCAGGTTCAGCGCCGCCGCCATCGCGCGGTAGCCCTTGTCGTTCAGGTGCAGGTGGTCGCCGGAGTCGAACTCCCGGTTCAGCCGCGAGGGCTTGCGCGGGTCGCGCAGGGCCTTGTCGAAGTCGACGACGTCGTCGAAGACCTTGCCCGAACGGATCTGCCGGTTCACTTCCTGCCGGATCCGCTCGCCGCGCTTGGAGTACATCAGGTGGCCCTCGTACGGCATCAGCGTCGCGCCGGTCACTTGCAGGCCGCGGGCGTGCGCCTGGCTGACGATCTTCTTCAGGGCGCCGACGATCCGCTTCGGGTCGCGCTGCTGCGGCGGCTTGAGGATGTCGTTGATGCCCAGCTCCACCACCACGGCCTTCACGCCGGCGCGGGAGAGCACGTCGCGGTCGAGGCGGGTCAGCGCGCTCGGGCCGTTGTTCGGGTAGTAGCGGGAGCCGTCGTAGAGCAGCCGGTTGCCGCTTATGCCCATGTTGACCACGCCGTAGCGCGGGGCGCGCGGCTCCGTGCGCAGGCGGTTGGCGAGGAAGTCCGTCCAGCGGTGGTTGGCGCCGGCGGTCGAGGTGACGCCGTCCGTAAGGGAGTCGCCGAGGACGACGACGGAGCCGCGGGACTCGGCCGACCAGACGTCGACGCCGGTGAGGTAGCGCCAGTACGGGGACTGCTCGGAGTACGCCGTGCCGTTGGCGTCCTCGGTGTAGTCGCCGCGGGCCAGGTAGGAGATCTGCCGTGCGTGCGGGTGGTACGTGACCGGGCCCGAGGGGTTCGGCGCGTACGTGGTGACCAGCAGGTCGGCGTCCTCGGGGACGTTCAGCCGGACCGGGTCGCTGACCACGGACTGGCCGGCCGGGATGGTCACCGACTGCCGCTCGCCGAAGGTGAGCCGGCGCATGGTGCCGTCGGCGGCGGTCGGCGTGCTCGGGGCGGCGGCGAGCGCGACGGACGCGTGGGTGATGGTCAGCGGGCGGGTGCCGAAGGTGTTGGAGAGCTGGATCCGGGCGCGGCTCCCTCCGATGGAGGTGTGCACCACATTCCGTATGGACATCCCGGCGAAGCCGTCCTGGGTGCCGGCCTCGGCGGCGGCCGGGGCGGCGCCCCAGGTGCCGGCCCAGCTGCCGGACAGGGCGGGGGCGGCGGAGCTGCGGGGCCGGCCGGCGGCCGCGTCACCGCGGGAGTCGTCGCCCCCCGACAACGCGTAGATAGCGGCGGAAACCAGCACCACAAGGGCTGCGAACGCAGCCATCACGGCGTAACCGGCTCGTCTGTCCACGCGCTGCGTCTCCTGGGTGTCGGTGTCGTTCGTCCCGCGAAAGCGGTTCGTCATCTTATCGGCGGGACGACACTGTCCCGGATGCGGCAGGGGTGAAGCCCATCAGGGGTGCACCCTGGGGATAGACGCAGGGAACCTGTTGTTCGTTCCAGGAGTGGAAGAGAAAGAAAGTGACCGCTGCCACGGGGAGAATACCCGGCAGGGGCGTCAGCTGAACGGGCGGAGCGGATGGAACGGACTATCGAGGGCAAAGCGGAAACCAGCGGGCCGGTCCCGCGCGGCGTGGCCGGTTTCGCGTACACCGAGGCCGACGAGGAGAAGCGGCGCGGCGTACGGCAGATGAAGCTGATCGCCACCGGGCTGCTGGTGCTGGCCGCCGCGGTGTTCATCTTCGCCAAGGTGATGGACCACAACGGCCACGGCGCCTGGACCGGCTATCTCGCCGCGGCCGCCGAGGCCGGGATGGTCGGCGCGCTGGCGGACTGGTTCGCGGTCACCGCGCTCTTCAAGCGCCCGATGGGGCTGCCGATCCCGCACACCGCGATCATCCCGACGAAGAAGGACCAGCTCGGGCAGAGCCTCGGCGACTTCGTCGGCGAGAACTTCCTGTCCGCGGACGTCGTACGGTCCCGGCTGCACCAGGTCGGCATCGGCCGCCGCTTCGCCGGCTGGCTCGGCGAGCCCGCCAACGCCGACCGGGTCACCGGTGAGGTCTCCACCGCGCTGCGCGGCGCGCTGACCGTGCTGCGCGACTCCGATGTGCAGGCGATCGTCGGCGAGGCGATCAACCGGCGGGTGTCGCAGGTCGAGGTCGGCCCCGGGCTCGGGAAGCTGCTGGAGCAGGTGGTCGCCGACGGCGGGCACCGGCGGGTGGTGGACCTGGTCTGCGAGCGGGCCGAGATCTGGCTGGTCGCCAACAACGACTCGGTCATGAACGCCATCGCCGGCGGCGCCCCCGGCTGGACCCCGCGCTTCGTGGACCGCAAGGTCGGCGAGCGGGTCTACAAGGAACTGCTCCGCTTCGTCACCGAGATGCGCGACTGGCCCGAGCACCCGGCCCGCGGCGCCATCGACCGCTTCCTCCGCGACTTCGCAGGCGATCTGCAGTCGGACACCGCGACCAGGGCCCGGGTGGAGCGGCTGAAGTCGGAGATCCTGGCGCGGGACGAGGTGCAGGACTTCATCGCCTCGGCCTGGTCCTCGCTGCGCACGATGATCGTCGGCGCCGCCGGCGACGAGCAGAGCGAGCTGCGGCTGCGGGCGCGGGCGGCGATCCTCGGCTTCGGCAGGCGGATGGAGGCCGACGAGCGGCTGCAGGCGAAGGTCGACGGCTGGGTGGAGGACGCGGCGACGCATGTGGTGACGACGTATCAGCGGCAGATCACGTCGCTGATCACCGACACGGTGGCGGCGTGGGACGCGGATCAGACGTCGCGGAAGATCGAGGCGCACATCGGGCGCGACCTGCAGTTCATCCGTATCAACGGCACGGTGGTCGGGTCGCTGGCGGGCTTGATCATCTACACCGTCTACCAGGCGATCGTGAGCTGACGCCTCAGTCCGCCGCGGATTCCCAGACGAAGCCGTCCGGGTCGGTGAAGGCGCCGGCGTCGCCGCCGACCGCGAGCCGGTGCGATCCGCTGCCCTCCGCCGACGGGACGCCGGCGACCTTGGCCAGGCCGCGCTTGGGGTAGAGCGACAGCTTCACGACGCTCGACGACCCGTCGAACTCGACGTACTTGCCGCCGAAGCTCTTCGCCACCTTCAGGCCGCGGTCGACGTAGAACTGCTTGCTCGCGCTCATGTCCGCGACGCCCAGCAGCAGCACGATCTCGTCGATCTGCCGGCTGTCGGGACCGGTGTCCTTCTTCGACGAGCTCGCGAGCTGCCAGACCGTCCCGTCCGGGGCCTGCACGACGCCGCCGTAGCCCCACAGGGACTTCTTGGCGGGCTTGAGCTCGGTGGCGCCGGCGTCGATGGCGGCGCCGAACAGGCCGTTGACGATGGACGGCTGGGACACGATGAGCGACACGGTGAAGCCGCGGAAGCCGGAGGTCGGCGCGTCCGAGGCCCGCAGGCGGACCTGCTTGTCCAGGCCGAAGGCGTCGGCGTAGAAGCGCTGGGCGGCCGCGGTGTCGGCCACTTCGAGGGTGAGGTGCTCGATGGAGGTCATGCGTTCAAGCTAGCCGCGGCCCGGTGCCGGGCGCTTCTCCGATCCTGACCGCTGTCCCGCTAACGTCTGACGCGTGTTCAGACGATCATTGCTATGGCTGCTGGTGCCCTTCGTCCTGTACGGAGCGGCGCTGCCGCTGGTGAACCGGGTCGAGCCGCGCGTCCTCGGCCTCCCGTTCTTCTTCGCCTGGCTGGCGTTCGCTACGGTCGCGACCCCCGTCGCGGTGTGGATGACCTGGCGCGCCGACCGCCGGGACGGCCGCGCGTGAACGCGACCGTCGCCACCAGCGTCTTCGCCGTCTTCATGGTGCTCACCCTGGGCCTCGGCCTCGCGGCGGTACGCGGCCGGGCCACCCGCGGCCGCGGTGCCCTCGCCGAGTGGTCCGTCGGCGGGCGCAGCCTCGGCGCCGTCTTCATCTGGGTGCTGATGGCCGGCGAGGGCTATACGAGCTTCAGCTACCTCGGCGCGGCCGGCTGGGGCTACAACTTCGGCGCCCCCGTCCTCTACGTGATCGCCTACATGTCCTGCGGCTACGCCATCGGCTACGTCGTCGGCCCGATGCTCTGGTCGTACGCCCGCCGCCACGGCCTGGTCTCGATCACCGACATGGTCGCCCACCGCTTCGGCTCCCCCTGGGCGGGCGCGGCGGTCGCGGTGCTGGCGACCGTGTGCCTGCTCCCGTACATCCAGCTGCAGATCACCGGCATGGGCGTGGTCGTCTCGACCATCTCGTACGGGGCCATCTCCCTCAACTGGGCCTACTTCATCGCCTTCGCCGTCACCACCGCCTTCGTCACCGTCAGCGGCCTGCGCGGCAGCGCCTGGGTGTCGGTGCTGAAGGACATCCTGGTGATCGTCACGCTCGCCTTCCTCGCGGTGTACGTGCCGCTGCACTACTTCGGCGGCTACGGCGAGCTGCTGGACCGGCTCGTAGCGACGAAGGCGGAGTGGCTGACGCTGCCGGGGCACGAGTCGGGCGGGCTCGGCAAGGCGTGGTTCGCGTCGACCACTTTCCTCAATGCCCTGACCGTGGTCATCTTCCCGACCACGGTGGCGGGGTACCTGGGCGCGCGCAGCGCCGACGCGCTCCGCCGGAACGCCGTCGCGCTGCCCTTCTACAACCTGCTGCTCTTCGTCCCGATGCTGCTCGGCATGGCCGCGATCTTCGTCGTCCCGGGCCTCGTCGGCGCGGAATCCAACCTCGCCCTCTTCGAGCTCGTCACCGACTCCCTCCCGGCGTGGGCGGTCGGCGTCATCGGCGCCGCGGCGGCGCTGTCGTCGATCGTGCCGATGGCGGTGTTCATGCTGGTCATCGGCACGATGTGGGGCAGCAGCGCGCTCAGCCTCATCCCCCGCCTGGCCGGGAGGGAGAAGCAGGCCTCGCAGGCCGTCGTGGTCGTGGCGGGCGCGCTCGCCCTGCTGATGACGTACGCCGCCCCGAACACCCTCGTGCGGCTCTCGCTCATCTCGTACGCGGGCATGGCCCAGCTCGTGCCGACCCTGCTGCTCGGCCTGGTCTGGCGGCGGCTCACCCTCGCGGGGGCGGCGGCCGGGCTCGTCGTCGGCGAGGCGCTGGTGGCCTGGCTGATCTTCTCCGGCCGCGATCCCGTGTGGGGTGTCAACGCCGGCCTGGTCGCCCTCGCCGCGAATGTCGCCGTCGCCCTCGCGGTCACCCGCTTCGGGCCGCGTCCGGCCCCCGACCCGCGCCCGGACGCGGAGGTGCTGGCTTCGGACACCGTGTGAGGACGTTCCCCACCTCAGATCACCACTGTCCGAACTCTGGGTGAACCGCGCCGAGTTGCCCGCTCCGCCGTGTTTGGCTGCCGTCGACCAGCGATCCGGCAGTCCGGTGGGGGAGAGCAGTGAGGCATGTACGTACAGCGGCGGCCGGCGCCGCACTGCTGCTGACAGGAACGCTCGCCGCCTGCGGCACCGTGCTCGGCGACGACGGCGCGGGGCCCGGCGACCCGATCCGGGTCGGCACCACCGACAAGGTCACCTCCCTCGACCCGGCGGGCGCGTACGACGCCGGGTCCTGGGCGCTGATCGGCAGCCTCCACCAGAGCCTGCTCTCCTTCGCCCCCGGCTCCTCCGAGCCGGTCACCGACGCCGCCGACACGTGCAACTTCACCAGCCGCGAGCTGCACACCTACCGCTGCACCCTGAAGTCCGGGCTGACCTTCTCCGACGGCACCCCGCTCACCGCCGCCGACGTCGTCTTCTCCTTCCGCCGCACGCTGCGGATCAAGTCCCCGACCGGACCCGCCTCGCTGCTGGCGAACCTCCGCTCGGTCGAGGCCCGCGGCGACACGGTCACCTTCAAGCTGCGCACCCCCGACGCCACCTGGCCGTACAAGATCGCGGGCGGCGCGGGCGCCATCGTCAGCCGGGAGCATTACGAGCCCGGCAAGCTGCGCACCGGGGACGGGGTGACCGGCTCGGGCCCGTACGAGCTGCGCGGCTACGCCCCCGGCCGGACGGCGGAGCTGGTCCGCAACGATCGCTACCGGGGCGCGCTGAAGGTGCGCAACAAGGCCGTGACGGTGCGCTATTACGGCACCCCCGACCGGCTCGCCACCGCGTGGCGGGACCGCAGCCTCGACGTCGTCAGCCGCGACCTGCCGCCCATGGACTACCAGGGCCTGGACGCGGCCGCCCCGAGCCAGGACGGCGTGCGGGTCTTCGCCGGACCCGGCACCTCCACCCGCGGCCTGGTCTTCAACCTCCGCGACTCCTCGCCGATGTCGGACCCCGCGGTGCGCCAGGCCGCCGCCGCGATCGTGGACCGGCAGGCCTTGGCGGGCGACGCGCGGATGCACACCGTGGACCCGCTGTACTCGCTGATCCCGCGCGGCATCGTCGGGCACTCGTCCGCCTTCTACGACCGGTGGGAGAAGCCGGACCCGGAGGCGGCGCGGAAGCTGCTGGCGGACGCGGGGGTGCAGACGCCCGTGGAGTTCACGCTCGGATACGACGCCGGCGGCGGGCATCGCCGGGAGACCGAGCAGCTGGCGGCGCAGCTGGAGGCGACGAAGCTGTTCAAGGTGGAGCAGCGGCCGGTGCCCTGGGAGAAGTTCACCGGCCAGGCCTTCGCCGGCGGCTTCGACGCCTTCACCATGGGCTGGCTGCCGGACTTCCCCGACCCGGACACGTATGTCGCCTCGGCGGTCTCGGCGCAGAACGCGTACCGCAACGGCTACCGCAGCGACGAGGTCGAGCGGCTGATCCAGCAGACGCAGCAGGAGTCCGACCGGGCGGGCGCGGTGAACGCCTTCAAGGCGATCGACCGCGCGGTGGCGCGGGACGTCCCGGTGCTCCCACTGTGGCAGGCGAAGGACTACACCCTGGCCACGGACCGGATCAGCGGGATCGAGAACCTGATCGACGCGAGCGGGGCATGGCGGGTGTGGGAGCTGGGCCGGGAGACGGACTAGCTCAGTCGCCGCGCTCCAGCCTGCGCTGCTCCTTCTCCCGGAGGCGGTCGGCCCGGCGCCGCTTGCGGCTGGTGCCGACGCCGCCCCAGAAGGCGAAGCCCGTAATCACGACGCGCGGCGCGCCCGGCGCTCCCGGAAAGCCCGTCTGCGCGTGGTCGAAGCCGCCCATGATGCCGAGCCCGCGCACCTCGAGCTCGATGTCCGGGGGCAGCACGACGTTCACGCCACCCATGATCGTGATGCAGCGGATCTCGGCGACGTCCGCCTCGAAGTCGGCGTCCCGCAGATCGAGTTCGCCGCCGCCCCAGAACGCGAAGGCGGTGAAGCGGCGCGGCACGGTCCAGCGCCCCTTGCGCTGGAAGCCGCCCATGATGCCGATGCCCTTGGTGGACGTGGCCTGCCCGCCGATGCGGCCGGGCCAGGCGCCGGGGGCGGGTTCGGCGGCCGGCGCGCGGTCCGTCGCGGTCTGCACCGGCAGGTCCCGGGTGAGCGGCTCCAGTTCGGCGTAGGTGCGCGCCTTGTACGTCTCCTCCAGCCGCTCTTCGAACTCCTCCATGCCCAGCCGCCCCTCGGCCATCGCATCCCGCAGGATGCCGGCGACCCGGTCGCGGTCGGCGTCGGAGGCGCGGAGCTCGGGCAGGCTGTTATGTCCGGGGTCGCTCGTCATGGCCCTCAGCCTACGGAGCGTCAGGCCCCCGCGTACATGCGCGCGATGACGTCCTCGATGTCCGGCTCCCGCACGGACAGGTCGACCAGCGGATAGCGCTCGGCGAGCGCGGTCACGACCGGCGCGGCACTGGCGCCGGCCGGGAAGGCCAGCCACTGGCGCGGCCCTTCGGTACGGACCGTACGGGCGCCGTCGACGCTGACCGGCGGCAGCTCGCGCTCGAAGTCGACGACGAGGGTGCGCTCGCTCTCGCCGATGGCGTGCAGGCCGCCGAGGTCGCCGTCGTAGACGAGGCGGCCGTGGTCGATGACCATGACGCGCTTGCAGAGCTGCTCGATGTCGGTGAGGTCGTGGGTGGTGAGCAGGACGGTGGTGCCGCGCTCGGCGTTGAGGTCATGCAGGAACTCGCGGACCTTGGCCTTGGAGATGACATCGAGGCCGATGGTCGGCTCGTCGAGGTAGAGGACTTCCGGGTCGTGGAGCAGAGCGGCCGCGATGTCGCCGCGCATGCGCTGGCCGAGGGAGAGCTGGCGGACGGGGACGTCGAGCAGGGCGCCGAGGTCGAGGAGGTCGACGCAGCGGTCGAGGTTCTTGCGGAAGCGCGGCTCCTCGATCCGGTACATGCGGCGCATCAGCTGGTACGAGTCGCGCAGCGGCAGGTCCCACCACAGGGTGGTGCGCTGGCCGAAGACGACGCCGATCCGCTGCGCGAGCGCGGTGCGCTCGCGGGAGGGGTCGAGCCCGGCGACGCGGACGCGGCCGCCGGACGGGGTGAGGATGCCGGTGAGCATCTTGATGGTGGTCGACTTCCCGGCGCCGTTGGGCCCGATGTAGCCGACCATCTCCCCGCGGGGGACGGTGAACGAGATGCTCTCGACGGCGTGCACCTCGTGCCGGGTCCGCTTGAGCCGGCCCGCCCGGCGTCGTACGACGAAGGTCTTCCGGAGCTCGTCGAGCTCGATGACCGCTTCCTCCATGTGTCCTCAGCTCCCTGTCGACCGGTAACCGCGCAGCCCCGCCCGCCAGGCGAATCCCGCGATCGTGCACGCGATCAGCGCCACCGCCGGCGACGCGAAGTCCACCCACCCCGGCAGGCCCAGCCGGTCCTCACGGCCGAGGATCCGGCCGATCGGCAGCCAGTTCACGAAGGCCAGCGGGATGATGAAGGTGGCTCCCCACACCAGGTCCTTCGCGAAGATCGTCGGCGGGTACTGCAGCAGCGTGTCGCCGCCGTACGTGAACGCGTTCTGCACTTCAGAGGCGTCGTTCGCCCAGAACTGGAACGCCGCGCCGCAGGTGTAGATCGCCCCGTAGATCCCCAGCCCGCTCAGCACCGTGACCGGCAGCAGCACCAGCTTCCACCACGTCCAGTCCACGTCCACCTGGGTCAGCGCCCAGATCAGCACCAGCACGCCCTGGCTGATCCGTCCCAGCCGGCGCAGCGCGAAGCGGTCCGCCGTCACCTGCGCGAAGACCGGCACCGGGCGCACCAGCAGCGCGTCCATCGTGCCGTCGCGGACCCGCGCGCCGAGCCGGTCGAGGCTGCCGAGGAGCAGGTCGGCGAGGCCGAGCGAGGTCGCGGACGTGCCGTACAACAAGGCGACCTCGGCGACCGTGAAGCCGCCGAGCACATCCGTGTGCGTGAACATGATCATGATCGCGACGAAGTTGAGGAAGGTGCTGACGAAGCTGCCCAGCACCATCAGCGCGAACGACGTCCGGTACGCCAGCGTCGCCCGCACCCACATCGCCACGATCAGCCCGTAGCCGCGCAGCCCCAGGTACAGCCGCTCACCCACCCTGGACCACCACCCGCCGCGTCGCGACCGCCTGCACCGCGCGCCCGAGCGCCAGCAGCACCAGCGCCCAGGCCGCCTGGAAGCCGAGCGCCGCCAGCAGCCCCACGCCCTCGTGCCGGCCGAGCAGCACATCCGCCGGGACCTGCAGCAGCGCCGACCACGGCAGCCGTTGCGCGATCTCGCCGAAGGTGCCGGGGAAGACCGTGAGCGGCAGCAGCATGCCGGAGAAGAACATCGACAGCATGGTCGAGAACATGTTGACCCCGGTGGCGTCCAGCAGCCAGAAAGCCGACAGCCCCACCAGATACCGCAGCGCGAAGCTGACCACGCACCCCAGCGCCACCGACAGCAGGAACACCAGCCACCGCAGCGGCGACGCGGGCAGCGCCAGGTCGAAGGCGAGCGCCCCGGCCGCCAGCGGCACCGCCCCGCGGCCGATTAGCTGCAGCGCGGCCCGGCCCAGGTCCTGGGCGAGGTACCACAGTTGCAGGTCCACCGGCCGGTAGAGGTCGATGGCGATGTCGCCGGTGCTGATCCGGGACTGCAGCTCGTCGCTGAAGCCACCGCCGAAGAGCGCCGCGGCCGCGATCAGGCACTGCCCGGTCCAGACGAAGGTCAGCGCCTGCGACTGGTCGTACCCGCCGAGCCCCGGGCGCTCGTCCCAGAGGGCGATGAAGGTGTACGCGAGGATGAAGCCGAAGACGGTGTTGGTGAAGACCCCGGCCGCGGTGGCGATGCGATACGTCGCATAGCGCCGGAAGCCGCCCGCCGCGACGAGCGCGTACAGCCGCATGTGATCCACTCCCACAAAGAACCGGACCTTAGCCCAGACGAGTTGTGCGCTGCCATCGCTTTTTCGCCCTGCCTTGGGAACGGTACAGAAGATGCGAGAGTGGGTTGAAATAGGACGAATCCAATCTTTTGCAGAGGCGACCAGAGACGCATGAGCCAGAGCGAGACGCCAGAGCCTGACACCACCCCCGAACCCGCGCAGGAAGCCGCCGGGCCCGGTGCTCTCCACATCGGCGTCCCATCCGGCGAAGCCGACGCGGAGCAGGGCCCGGAGACCCCGGACACCCCGGAGCCCGCGGAGCCCGCGGCGCCGAAGGCGCCATCGCGCAGGCGCCGCCGCCGGCTGCTGCCCAGCTGGCACACCGTCACCGGCTCCGCGCTGCTCTTCGTCGCGCTCTGCTCGGGCGCCTTCGCCGTGGGCTATATGGCGGTCGACATGCCCGAGCCCAACCACGCCGCGGTCGCCCAGTCCAACCTCTTCACCTACTCCGACGGCACCGTGCTCGCCAGCGACGGCGAAATCGACCGCGAGTCGGTCGGCATCGAGCGGATCCCGGAGCCGGTACGGGACGCCGTACTGGCCGCCGAGGACCGCAACTTCTACACCGACTCGGCCGTGAACCCCGCCGCGATGGTCCGGGCCGGCTACCGGACGATGACCGGCAAGGGCAAGCAGTCCGGCTCGACCATCACCCAGCAGTACGTGAAGAACTACTACCTGGACCAGACCCAGACGGTCTCGCGGAAGGTCAAGGAGTTCTTCATCTCCATCAAGCTGGACCGCGAGGCCACCAAGGACGAGATCCTCGAGGGCTACCTCAACACCAGCTACTTCGGGCGTAACGCGTACGGCATCCAGGCAGCGGCGAAGGCGTACTACAACAAGGACGCCCAGGCCCTGAACGTCGCCGAGGGCGCCTACCTCGCGGCCCTCCTCAACGCCCCCAACTACTTCGACGTCACCGCCAACCCGCAGAACCGCGCCGCCGCCGAGGCCCGCTGGAACTACGTCCTCGACGGCATGATCACGCAGGGCTGGCTGACCCCGAAGCAGCGCGCTCGCCTCACCTTCCCGGAGCCGCTGCAGGCCAAGCCCCGCGAGGGCCTGTCCGGACAGCGCGGCTATCTCGTCGAGGCGGTCAAGAGCTACCTCACCGAGAACCGCATCCTGGACGAGAAGACCCTGGCGGCGGGCGGCTTCCGGATCCGTACCACCATCCAGAAGCCGAAGCAGGAGGCCTTCGTCCAGGCGGTGCAGGACGAGCTGATGGGCCAGCTCGACGACTCCCGGCAGGCGGACAAGTACCTGCGGGCGGGCGGCGCGTCCATCGACGTGAAGTCCGGCAAGGTGGTGGCGCTCTACGGCGGCCGCGACTACACCCAGCAGTTCGTCAACAACGCCACCCGCCGCGACTACCAGGTCGGCTCCGCCTTCAAGCCGTTCGTCTTCACCGCGGCGGTGCAGAACCACGCGAAGACCGGCCGCGGCCACACCATCTCGCCGCGCACCGTCTACGACGGCGACTCCAAGCGCCAGGTCATGGACCACAAGAACAAGCGGGTCGGCTACGCCCCGCAGAACCAGGACAACGACGACTACGGGCGGATCTCGGTGGCCGAGGCCACGAACTCGTCGGTCAACGCCGTCTACGCGCAGATGGCCCAGGATGTCGGCCCGGAGAAGGTCCGCCAGACCGCGGTCAAGCTCGGCCTCCCGGACGGCACCCCGGAGCTGCAGGCGCACCCGTCCATCGCGCTCGGCTCCGCGACGGCGTCGGTGCTGGACATGACGCAGGCGTACGCGACGCTGGCGAACCACGGCAAGCGCGGCACGTACGCGATGGTCGAGGGGCTGACGAAGAACGGCGAGGCCTATCCGCTGCCGCCGAACAAGGAGCACCGGGTCGTCTCCCGCAAGGCCGCCGACGCCACCACCGCGGTGCTGAAGTCGGTGGTCGAGGAGGGCTCCGGCGACGAGGCGCAGAACGCGGGCCGCGAGGCCGCGGGCAAGACCGGCACCGGCGAGCACAACCGCTCGGCCTGGTTCGCGGGCTACACCCCGGAGTTGGCCACGGTCGTGGCGATGATGGGGCAGGACTCCGAGAGCGGCATGCAGAAGTCGATGCACGGCGCGCTGGGGGAGAAGCGGATCGGCGGCGGCAAGTACCCGGCGCGGATCTGGGCGGCGTACACGGCGTCGGCCCTGGAGGACGAGCCGGAGCGCTACTTCAACCTGAAGGCCGGCTCAGCGGGCCGCCTCCCGGCACCCCCGCCGCCGCCCACGGTGGACGCCCGGCCCCCGGCCCCGGCACCGGTGCCGGGGCCGGGGGCCGGGCGTCCACCGTGGG
>NZ_JAAKZV010000112.1 GCF_011044975.1 Streptomyces coryli
GCCCCCGAGCCCGCACCACCGCCCCCGGCGTACACGCTCCCCGAAGTCCGCGAATCCGCCTGGGGCGTGGACTCGCGTCGCGCCACCCTCGTCGGCCGCGGGCTGCTGCTGTGCATCCTCGCGGTGCAGGCGGTGCTGTCGCTGCGGCTGAAGGGCACCGCCTTCCAGGACGAGGCGCTGTACATCGGCGCGGGCCACCACGAGCTGGCCAACCTCCGCGACGGCACGCCGCTGCCGGTCGACTTCGCCGGCTACTTCTCCGGCCACCCGAAGCTCTATCCGGTGCTCGCCGCGCTCGTCGACGACCGCTTCGGGCTCACCGGCGTCCGCCTCGTCAGCCTCGGCTGCATGCTGGCCGCCACCGCGCTGCTCTACGCCACCGCGCACCGGCTGTTCAACGCCCGCGCGGCGCTCGGCGCCGCGGCGCTGTTCTCCGTCGTCCAGTCCACCGTCTTCCTCGGCAACTTCGCCACCTACGACGCCCTCGCGATCTTCCTGCTCGCGCTCGCCTTCTGGCTGGTCGTCCGCACCGACCGGGCCCACCCGCTCGCGGTGCTGCTCGCCGCCTTCCCCATCGCGCTGGCCTGCGCGGTGAAGTACGCGTCGGGCCTCTACGTGCCGACGCTGCTCGCCGCCGCCGCGCTCACCGCCTTCCCGCACCGCGTCCCGCGCGGCCTGGCCCGCGGCCTGCTCCTCGGGGCCGGGACCGCCGGGCTGCTCGCCGCCGGATACATGCTCTCCGGGCCGCTCGGCGGCATCAGCGGCACCACCACGAACCGCGCCCACGGCGGCGACGACGCGCTGAAGATGCTGCAGCACAGCGCCAGTTGGGGCGGGCTGCTGTTCCTCGCCGCGCTGGGCGGCACCCTCGCCTACACGGCGCGGGCCCGGATGGGCGAAATGCCGTGGGTCGGCGGCGGCGAGCCGGGGGCGGCGCGCCGCTTCACGCTCGGGATGGTGCTCACCGGCACGGCGCTGCTGGCGCCCGCGTACCAGATCCATCTGCAGACCGAGGTCTCGCTCTTCAAGCACGTCGGCTTCGGCCTGCTCTTCGCCGCGCCGATGGCGGGCCTCGGCCTGGTCCGGCTGATCGGGCCGCACTTCCGCCATCCACAGCTGGGGATCATCCTGTACGTGCTGACGCTGACCTTCGGCATGGTGCAGGCGCACCAGCAGTACAGCTTCGCGGACTCCACGCAGGTCAACGCGTATCTGCGGACGATCGTGGACCGCAAGGGCCAGTATCTGGTCGAGGAGCAGGAGGTCCCGGCGTACTACCTGCGGGACGTCACCGCCTGGACCCAGTGGCAGAACACGTACACCTTCAGCTACAAGTCCCGCGCCGGGAAGCAGCTCGACGGGCCCGAGGCCTACGCGGCGGCCGTGCGCGACGCCCACTTCGACGCGATCGTGCTGCACGGCGGCGTCACGCCGGAGACGAACGCGGCGGTGCGCAAGGCGCTGCGCGGCAATGACCGCTATCGCCTGGGCGGTGTCTTCCCGTTCACCACGAGTGCCGGCGAGGGCGCGTACCGGGTGTGGGTGAAGCGGTGACGACCATGGCCGAGCCCTACACATCCGAGGCCCCGGAGGCAGCCGAGCCGGGCCCGCGCGCCCGCGCCCGCGCGGCCCGCGCGCAGCGGCAACCGGGCGGCCGCTTCGCCGCGTTCCTGTGCTTCGTGCTCCCGGCGGTGGCGGCCCTCGCGCTCACCCTGCACCGCAACGACCAGCGCCAGCTGTGGCGCGACGAGCACGCCACCTGGTGGGCGGCCACGCTGTCCTTCGCGGACCTCGGCTCGCTGATCCGCGGCATCGACGTCGTCTTCACCCCGTACTACGTCCTCATGCACCTGTGGGTCATGGTCGCCGGCGACGACCCGGCGATGCTGCGGGTGCCGTCCGCCGCCGCCATGGGCGCCTCGGCGGGGCTGCTCGCGCTGCTGGGGCGGCGGCTTTTCGGGGCGCAGGCGGGAATGGCGGCCGGGCTGGCCTTCGCGGTGATCCCGGCCGTGACCCGGTACGGGCAGGAGTTCCGGCCGTACGCCTTCGCGGTGGCCGCGGTGCTGCTGTCCACGCTGCTGCTGGCGCGGGCGCTGGACCGGCCGTCGTTCAAGGTCTGGGTCGCGTACACGCTCTCCATCCCGCTCGTCGGCTGGAGCCACCTGGCGTCCATGGCCGTCATCGCGGCGCATCTGCTGATGATCGAGTATGCCCGGCGGCGGGGCGATGTGATCGCCGGCTGGGCCTTCGCCGCGGCCGGCGGGCTGGGGCTGTGCTTCGTCCTGCCGATGGCCGCCCAAGGGTCCGGCCAGAGCGGCCAGATCGCCTGGAACAACCCGGTCTTCGACGATCTGCTGAACTACCCGGCGGACCTCTTCGGCGGCTGGGGCGTCGCGGTGCCGGTGATGGGCCTAGGCGTGCTCGGGCTGTGCTTCGCCGGCCGGTACGCGCTGCCGCTGGCGACCTGGGCCGTGCTGCCGCCGGTGGTCACCTATCTCACCGCCGATCAGCTGCACCTCTTCCTGCCCCGCTATCTGCTCTTCACCGTCCCGGCGTGGCTGCTGCTCGCGGCCGTCGCGCTGGCCCGGGTGGCAGGGCCGCTCACCGGCAGGAAGGCGGGCCGCGGCCACCCGGGACGGCTGGTCATCGGCTGGCTGCTGGCGGGCGCCGCCCTCGCCGCCCTGGTCACCCAGGCGCTGCCCGGCATCCGCGAGGCCCGCGAACAGCCGCTCGGCGAACCGGACTTCCGGGCGGCGGCGGAGCTGATCCGCGACGACGGGCGCGCCCGCGACGGCATCGCCTTCAGCGGCCAGCTCGCCGAGCGGCGGGCGATGGACTACGAGCTGCGCGACGACGCGGACCGCCCGAAGGACGTACTGCTGTACCGCACACCGCAGGAGCTCGGCTCGTACGGCGCCGGCGAATGCCCGCGCCCCGCCAAGTGCCTGGCGAAGACCGACCGGCTGTGGGTGGTGACCACGTCGGACCCCGGCAACCCGTTCCACGACATGCCCGCGGCCACCCGCGCCGTCCTGAAGCGCGACTTCCGCGCCGTACGCACCGAGAAGCTGGACGACGTCCAGGTCCTGCTGCTGAAGCGCACCCGCGAGGTTCCCGGCACGTCCCGCGAGGACTCGCCCGCCGACCGCAAGGTCCACACCTGATGAGGGAGTACCCGACCGTGCCCGATGCCCCGCTCACGATCGTCATGCCGACCTACAACGAGGCGGCGAACCTCCCGCGCATGGCCGAGGCCGTGCTCGGGCTGCCGGTTCCCGGGCTGCGGCTGCTGGTCGTCGACGACGCCAGCCCGGACGGCACCGGGGAGCTCGCGGACGAGCTGGCGGCCAAGTACGACGGCAGGCTGAGCGTGCTGCACCGGGCCGGTAAGGAGGGGCTCGGGCGGGCGTACGCCGCCGGTATGGGGCGGGCGCTGGCCGAAGGGGCCGCGTACGTCGTGCAGATGGACGCCGACGGCAGCCATCCGGTGCATGTGGTGCCGCAGCTGCTGGGCACCGCGCAGGCCACCGGCGCCGGCTTCGTGGTGGGCAGCCGGTACGTGGACGGCGGCTCGCTGGACGAGGAATGGGGCCTGCACCGCCGCCTGCTCTCCCGCTTCGCCAACCGCTACGCCCGTACCGTCCTCGGCACCCGCATCAAGGACATCACCGCGGGCTTCAACCTCTGGTCGGCCGAGACCCTGCACGCGGTGGATCTGGCGACCCTCGACAGCGCGGGCTACAGCTTCCAGGTCGAGCTCAAGTACCGCGCCGCGCAGGCCGGTCACCACGGGGTGGAGATCCCGATCCGCTTCGAGGAGCGGACCGAGGGCACCTCGAAGATGACCCTCGCGACCCAGCTGGAATCGGCCCTCGTACCGCTCCGCCTGCGGCTGCGCGGCCGCCGATGACGGCGTTCGCGGCCCTGGAGGAGCACGAGGAGACCGAGGTCCAGCGGACGCTGAAGCTGCGCGCCGTCGCGCTGCCCGCCGCACAGGTGGTGCAGGGCGCGCAGGGCGGCCGGCTGCGCAAGGACTCCCAGCTCACCCGGCTGCTGGTCTTCGGCGCCATCGGCGCCTCCGGCTTCCTCCCCAACCTCGGCGCTCTGCACCTGCTGGTCGGCGCCGGCATGCACTACCTCCCGGCGGAGATCGTGGCCAACCAGGCGGGCGTCCTGTGGAACTTCGTCCTGACGGAGTTCCTGCTCTTCCGCGACCGCCGCGGCCACCGCCACTGGGCGGACCGCGCCGGCCGCTTCGCCCTCCTCGCCAACGCCGACCTGCTGCTGCGCATCCCGCTGATCGCGCTGCTGGTGTCGATGTTCGGCCTCCCGGTGCTGCCCGCGACGGCGGTGGCGCTGGGGCTCACCTTCGTGCTGCGGTACGTCGCGACGGAGGCCCTGGTGTACCTGCCGCGGCGGCGGGCGCGCGGCAGGCACCGGAGGGGTTAGCTACCAGCGACTAGCGCAGTACCGGGGCTTCGGTCCGGTAGTTGAAGATCTGGCCGCCGGTGGCGAGGTTGGCGGCGCACGCGTTCGGGTATTCGTCCGAGCTCCAGTGGACGATCCTGCCGTCCCAGTGGCCGTACGCGCGGACCGTGACCGGCGCGTACTCCATCGTGCACATGGCCTCGGTCTCCGGCAGCTCGTCGAAGTCGCCGTCCGCGTGCTCGATCGCCGCGCACGCCTCCACCGCGCCGGGGTGGTTGCCGCCCGCCGGGTCGCAGGTGAGATAGGCCAGCTCGACCTTGTCCGGGTCGTTGACGCTCTGCGTCGCCAGGACCAGGTGGCTGCCGGCCTTCTTCGGCGGGTCGTCGTGGTCGGCCGCGGCGGCCGGGACAGCCTGGGCGAGGACGGCGGCGGCGAACGGCAGGGCGAGCGCGGCGCGCACGCCGCGGCGGAAGTGAAGACGGCTCATGCGCACCAGGCATAGCCGATCAGGTCAGTCCGCCGCCGGACCCTCACCCGTACGAGGCATGCCGTTGGTCGCATCGGTGGGCGGCGGGGCGGGCGGCGCCTCGGGCGCGCCCGGAATCCGTACGGACGCGAGGGTGCCACCACCGTCGGCCGCCCGCAGCTCAATGGCGCCGCCGGCCTGCTGCACGGTGCGCGCGGCGATGGAAAGCCCGAGCCCGCTGCCGGGCAGCCCGCGATGGGCGGGCGACCGCCAGAACCGCTCGAAGACATGCGGCAGGTCGTCCGGCGGGATGCCGGGTCCGTGGTCGCGTACGGTCAACTCACCGCTCTCGGGATGAATCCGGACCTCGATCTCTGCTCCCTCCGGAGAGAACTTCACGGCATTGTCGAGCAGATTCACCACGGCCCGCTCCAGCGCGACGGGCTCGGCCCGTACGAACCAGGGCGCGAGCTCGGCTACGACACCGACCCGGTCGGCGGCGCGGAGGCGGGCGCGGGAAACGGCCTTCTGCGCGATCTCGTGCAGCCCGACCACCTGCGGAGGCCGCGCGCCAGGCACGGTGTCGGGGCGGGCCAGCTCCTGCAGATCCCCGATGAGGGCGGCAAGCTCGGCCATCTGCGCCTTGACGGAGGTCAGGAGCTCCTTCTTGTCCCCGGGCGGGAGCGGACGCCCGGATTCCTCACTGCGGGCGAGGAGTTCGATGTTCGTACGGAGCGAGGTCAGGGGCGTGCGCAGCTCGTGGCCGGCGTCGGCGATGAGCTGCTGCTGCCG
The DNA here is from genome assembly GCF_011044975.1 of Streptomyces coryli. Lineage (GTDB taxonomy): Bacteria > Actinomycetota > Actinomycetes > Streptomycetales > Streptomycetaceae > Streptomyces > Streptomyces coryli. Next base: position 5,687 of record NZ_JAAKZV010000112.1, read on the forward strand.
CTCACGGGAGGAGGCGAGGGCCTCGGTCATGGCATTGAAGGAGCGGGAGAGGCGAGCGATTTCGTCGTCGCCTTCGACGGGGATGCGCACGCTGAGGTCCTCGGTGGCGGCCACGTGCTCGACCGTCCCGGTGAGCCGCTCGACGGGGCGCAGGCCTGCGCGGGCGAGGGCGACACCGGCGCCGGCGGAGCCGATGGCGCCTGCGGCGGCCAGGATGGCCAGGACGATGGCGAGGGTGTTGAGGGAGTCGTCGACCTCGCTGAGAGGGCGGGCGACGATCACGGAGGCGCTGTAGCCATCCAGTTGCCTGGTGAGGGCGCGGTACTTGGTGCCGTCGGAGGCGATGACGGTGCGGAGCACCTGCGTGGGCTCGCCCTTGGCGATGTCGGTGTCCTCGTCGTCGACCGGGAGCGAGTCCTTACCGATGATCACGCACCGGTCCCCCTCCGGGGTCACCGTCTGCACGGTCAGCGTCCGCTCGGCCAGCTCCAGCACCCTCCCCTCCCGCTCCGGAAGCTTGTCGACGCACTGTCCGTCGGCCGTGAGGTTGGCGAGCATCTCCGGATTCAGCCGGGTCTTCCGCAGCTCGTCATCCAGCGACGAGATCAGCTGCCCCCGCACCAGAAACCACGCCACCGTCGCGCACGCGGCCACCGCCACCGCCACCGCCGCCGCGGTGAGCAGCGCCAGCCGCGACCGCAGCGGCAGCCGGTTGAGCCGGGCGATCAACGGTCCGCGCTCCCGGCGTCAGCCGCCCGCAGTACGTAGCCGACGCCCCGCACCGTATGCACCAGCCGCGACGCGCCCCCCGCCTCCGTCTTCCGCCGCAGGTACATCACGTACACGTCCAAAGAATTCGAGCTCGGCTCGAAGTCGAAGCCCCACACCGCCTTCAGGATCTGCTCGCGCGTCAGCACCTGCCGCGGATGCGCCAGGAACATCTCCAGCAGCGTGAACTCCGTCCGGGTGAGCTCGATCGCCCGCCCGCCCCGCGTGACCTCGCGCGACGCGAGGTCCATGCGCAGGTCGCCGAAGGCCAGCACCTGGGAGTCGTCGTCGAGCGCGCCGCTCTCCTGGGCGTACGAGCTGCGCCGCAGCAGCGCGCGGATGCGGGCGAAGAGTTCGTCGAGCTCGAAGGGCTTGACGAGGTAGTCGTCGGCGCCGGCGTCCAGGCCGGTGACCCGGTCGCCGACCGTATCGCGCGCGGTCAGCATCAGGATCGGCGTGGTGACCCCGGTCGCCCGCAGCCGCCGGGCCGCCGTCAGGCCGTCCATGCGCGGCATCAGCACGTCGAGGACGATGAGATCCGGCCGGTACGCGGCGGTCTTCTCCACCGCGTCCAGGCCGTCGACGGCAAGCTCGGTCGCGTAACCCTCGAAGCCGAGGCTGCGCTGGAGTGCCTCGCGCACGGCGGGCTCGTCGTCGACGACCAGGATCCGGGATTGAGACGTAGCTTCGCTCACGAGGTCAATTGTTCCGCAGCTCGTCGAGGTTCTTCTTCACGTCGTTGACCGGGATCGAGAAACCGAGCCCCATGCTGCCCGAGTCACCGCCGCCGCCATTGGACGAGGAGTACATGGCGGAGTTGATCCCGACGATCTCGCCCTTCATGTTCACCAGCGCGCCGCCGGAGTTCCCGTGGTTGATGGAGGCGTCCGTCTGTATGGCCTTGTACGTCGTGGTGTCGCCGCCGACCTTGCCGTTGTACTGCTCACCGCCGAAGCCGAACGGCCACTCCTGGCCCTGCCCCTGCGGGTCCTGCTGCTGCGGGTCCTGGTCCTTCTGCACGGTCACATCACGGTCGAGCGCGGAGACGATGCCGCTGGTCACGGACCCGGACAGGCCCTCGGGGGAGCCGATGGCGACGACCTGGTCGCCGACCTTGAGGTCGTCGGAGTCGCCGAGCGTGGCGGGCTTCAGGTCGTTCTTGCCCTGCGCCTTGATCAGCGCCATGTCGTGGTCGGGATCGGTGCCGACGACCTCGGCGGTCGCGGAGGAGCCGTCGCTGAACTTCACCTTGATGTCCGTAGCGCCGGAGATGACGTGGTTGTTGGTGAGGATCTCGCCGCCCTTGGTGATGACGACGCCGGAGCCGATGGACTTGCCGGCGCCCGTGACCGCCTCGATCTCGACGACGCTCGGGCTCACCGCCTCCGCGACGGCGGAGATGCCGCTGCTGCCGGCGGAGGCGTTGGAACCGGACACGATCCCGCTGCCGCTCGCGGACGCGGAGTCGCCGGTGAGCTCGTTCGCCAGCACGGCGCTGCCGCCGCCGACGGCACCGGCGACGATCGCCACGGCGGCGAAGAGCGCGAGCGGGCGGCGGGCGCGGCGCCGCGACCTGGGCTCGGGCTCGGGCCCCGGCACGGGTGCGGGGGCACCGCCCTCGCCGAAGCCCGCGTACGGCGGCTGCGCCGGGGGCGAAGGCGGTACGGGCGGGCTGGGCGGCGCCGGCGGCACCATCCCGGCCCCGCCGGCCTGCGTCTGAGGCACCCCCGGCCACACGGTGACACCGTCACCAGCGGAGTAGGGCTGCTGCTGGTCATCACTGCTGCGGTACCTGTCGTCGTTCATGACAACGACGATCCCGCCGCAAGATGAGAGCGGCCTGAGACCGGCTTAAGAGGTCCGACAGAAACCCGTATGCCCGATATAAAGACTCACGCGCACCCGCAGGACTGCCGCACCACCAAGCGCGACGGGAACTGCTTGATCCGCGACCGCCGCGGCGCGTCCCGCGGCTCCTCGTCGTCGAGCACCAGCTCCACGGCCGCCCGAGCCATCGCTTCCCGATCCGATGCCACAGTCGTCAGCGGCGGGTCCGTAAGAGCCGCTTCCTTCACGTCGTCGAAGCCCGCGACCGCGAGGGAGCCCGGTACGTCGATACGCAGCTCCCGCGCCGCCCGCAGCAGCCCGATCGCCTGGTCGTCCGTCGAGCAGAAGACGGCCGGCGGCCGGTCGGGCCCTGCCAGCAGCCGCAACCCGACCTCGTACGCGCCGTACCGGTGGAAGGGCGCCTCCAGCAGCCGGCCCTCCGTGGAGATCCCGGCCTCGGCCATCGCCCGCCGCCAGCCCTCGATGTGGTCGGTCACCGGGTCGCCGACGATCGGCGTCCCTTCCACCCCACCGAGGCAGGCGACATACGGGTGCCCGTGCTCCAGCAGATGCCGCGTGGCCAGCTGCGCGCCGCCGACGTCGTCCGTCACGACCACGAAGTCGTCCGGCGACTCGCGCCGCTCGTGCAGCAGCACCACCCGCGCGTCCCAGGCGTCTATCTCCGCCGCCGCGATGTCGCTCGGGCCCTGCGTGACCAGGATCAGCCCGGATACCTGCATGCCGAGGAAGGCGCGCAGGTAGTGCACCTCGCGGTCGTCCCGGTAGTCGGAATTGCCGACCAGGACCATCTTTCCGCGGTCGTTCGCGGCCTGCTCGACCGCGTGCGCCATCTCCGCGAAGAACGGCTGCCGGGCGTCCGGCACGATCATGCCTATGAGGTCCGTACGCCGCGAGGCCATCGCCTGCGCGACCCGGTCAGGGCGGTAGCCCAGCTCCGCGATCGCCGCCAGCACCCGCTCCCGGGTGGCGGGCGCCACCGGGCGGGGTCCGTTGTTGATGACATAGCTGACGACCGCGGTGGACGTGCCCGCGAGCCGTGCGACATCGTCTCGCGTCACCTTGGCCACGCGGGCAGTCTACGCGGGATGACCGGTCCTGACCTGGCCCGCGTATAACGGAAGGGCTATGGCTTCCGGCCCGACTCCCGGGCTGCCTCCTTCGTCACCTTTTCGGCTTCCGCGGCCGCTGACTCCGCGGCCTCGCGCTCGACCTTCTCCGGCGCGACGAAGCGGTAGCCCACGTTCCGTACGGTCCCGATCAGCGACTCGTGCTCCGGGCCGAGCTTCGCGCGCAGCCGTCGTACGTGCACGTCGACCGTCCGCGTACCGCCGAAGTAGTCGTAGCCCCAGACCTCCTGCAGCAGCTGCGCCCGGGTGAAGACCCGGCCGGGGTGCTGCGCGAGGTACTTGAGCAGCTCGAACTCCTTGAAGGTCAGGTCCAGCACCCGGCCCTTGAGCTTGGCGCTGTACGTGGCCTCGTCGACCGTCAGGTCGCCGTTGCGGATCTCGGTCGGGCTGTCGTCGGTGGGGATCTGCTGGCGGCCGAGCGCCAGCCGCAGCCGCGCCTCGACCTCGGCGGGACCCGCGGTGTCCAGCAGCACGTCGTCAATGCCCCAGTCCGCGGTGACGGCGGCGAGGCCGCCCTCGGTCACCACCAGGACCAGCGGGCAGCCGGGGCCCGTGGAGCGGAGCAGCTGGCACAGGCTGCGGACCTGCGGCAGGTCGCGGCGGCCGTCGATGAGGATGACGTCGGCACCGGGCGTATCGATGAGGGCCGGGCCCTCGGCGGGGGCCACCCGCACGTTGTGGAGCAGCAGCCCCAGGGCGGGGAGAACCTCGGTGGACGGCTGGAGAGCGTTGGTCAGCAGCAGGAGAGAGCTCATCGCCGGCCTCCTTCGGTGGCCGTGCTGGTCGGTCGGTCACTGCGCTTGCCCATGGCGGTGGCTCCTCCTCGTTGTCCGCGAGGACGTCTGCGGCACTGCTTCTTACGGCTTGCTGCTCGCGACTCCCGAGGCGCTCTGTCCAAGCTCCCTGAAAGCACGAAAGGACCCGGGGGCAACCTTGCCCGGATCCTCTGCGAGTCAGAATAGCCCACATGAGTTCCGTACCGGAGGCCGCTTCCGATCACAGTTGCGTACCGCGCGTCACATCACCTTCACAGGAGCCCGCACGCACCGCGACCCTGCACGCCTCGGACGGAGTACCGATCGAGGCCGCCTACGACCCGGGGCCGGCCGGCTCCGAGCTGGTGATCGTCGTGGCGCACGGCTTCACCGGGCGGCTGGCGAAGCCCGCGATCCGGCGGACGGCGGAGGTGTTCGCGCAGCGTGCGGGGGTGGTCACGTTCTCGTTCCGCGGGCACGGCGGGTCCGGCGGGCGATCCACCGTGGGCGACAAGGAGGTCCTCGACCTCGACGCGGCGGTGGCCTGGGCGCGGACACTCGGGCATGAGCGGGTGGCCACGGTGGGCTTCTCGATGGGCGGCTCCGTGGTGATCCGGCACGCGGCGGAGGCGCGCAGGGGGCGCACTGGAGCATCACCCGATGTAGTGGTGGCGGTAAGCGCTCCTGCGCGGTGGTTCTATCGGGGTACGGCCCCGATGCGACGGCTGCACTGGGTGGTGGAGCGCCGCCTGGGCCGGGTGATCTCGCGGCTCGGCCTGAAGACCCGCATCCATCACGAGCGCTGGGACCCGGTCCCGCTGTCCCCGGTGGAGTCGATGCCGCTGATCCCGCCGACGCCGGTCCTGATCGTCCACGGCGACCAGGACGGTTATTTCCCGCTGGACCACCCGCGCTCACTGGCGGAGGCGGCGCCGGAGGCGGAGCTGTGGATCGAGGAGGGCATGGGCCACGCGGAGAACGCGGCGTCGGAGGAGCTGCTGGAGCGGATCGGGGGATGGGCTGCAGAACGCGCGTAGCCGGGGGGCCTGGGGGCGGAGCCCTCAGATCATTCAGCGGTGAACCGCGGCGTAGCCGCTACGCTTCCTCCGCCACCGGCGCCGCGAACTGGGCCTCGTACAGCCTCGCGTACGCGCCGTCCGCCGCCAGCAGCGTCTCGTGGTTGCCCTGTTCCACGATCTGCCCGTGCTCCATTACGAGGATCACGTCCGCGTCGCGGATCGTGGACAGGCGGTGGGCGATGACGAAGCTGGTCCGGCCGGTCCGCAGCTCCGCCATCGCGTGCTGGATCAGCACCTCGGTCCTGGTGTCCACCGAGGACGTCGCCTCGTCTAGGACCAGGATCGCCGGCTCGGCGAGGAACGCCCGGGCGATGGTGATCAGCTGCTTCTCGCCCGCGCTGACGCCCGTGCCCTCGTCGTCCAGCACCGTGTCGTAGCCGTCGGGGAGGGTCCGTACGAAACGGTCGACGTGGGTGGCCTTCGCGGCTTCGACGATCTTGTCCAGGGAGGTGCCCGCCGGCGCCCCGTACGCGATGTTCTCCGCGATCGTGCCGCCGAAGAGCCAGGTGTCCTGGAGGACCATGCCGATGTTGGCGCGCAGCTCCTCGCGCCGCATCTTCGCGATGTCGACGCCGTCGAGGACGATCCGGCCGCGGTCCACCTCGTAGAACCGCATCAGCAGATTGACCAGCGTCGTCTTGCCCGCGCCGGTCGGGCCGACGATCGCGACCGTCTCGCCCGGGCTGACGGACAGGGACAGGTTCTCGATCAGCGGCTTCTCGGGGTCGTACGAGAAGGAGACGTCCTCGAAGGAGACCTGGCCGCGGACGTGGTCCGGGTGCTCGGCCGGCTGCGGGTCGGGGGCCTGCTCCTCAGCGTCGAGCAGCTCGAAGACGCGCTCGGCGGAGGCGACGCCGCTCTGCACGAGATTCGCCATCGAGGCGATCTGGCTGAGCGGCTGGCTGAACTGGCGGGAGTACTGGATGAAGGCCTGGACGTCGCCGATCGAGAGAGCTCCGGACGCGACCCGAAGGCCGCCCACGACCGCGACCAGCACGTAGTTGAGGTTGCCGATGAACATCATCGCGGGCTGGATCAGGCCGGAGATGAACTGCGCCTTGAACGCCGACCGGTAGAGGTCGTCGTTCTCCTTGCGGAAGATCTCCGCCGACTCGTGCTGCCGCCCGAAGACCTTCACCAGCGAGTGGCCGGTGTACATCTCCTCGACGTGGGCGTTGAGCTTGCCCGTCGTCTTCCACTGGGCGATGAACTGCGGCTGGGCGCGTTTCCCTATCTTCGTCGCGACCAGGATCGACAGCGGCACGGTCACGAGGGCGACGAGCGCCAGCAGCGGCGAGATCCAGAACATCATCGCCAGCACGCCCACGATGGTGAGCAGCGACATCACGATCTGGCTGAGTGTCTGCTGCAGCGTCTGCCCGACGTTGTCGATGTCGTTGGTCGTACGGGAGAGGACCTCGCCGCGCGACTGCTTGTCGAAGTACGCGAGCGGGAGCCGGGACAGCTTCGCCTCGACGTCCTCGCGCATCCGGTACACCGCCCGCTGCACGATCGTCGTCGCCAGCCGGGCCTGCACGATGCCGGCGGCCGCGGCGACGGCGTAGGCGAGCGCGGCCCAGCCGAGGACCTGCCCGACCGCGGTGAAGTCGACGCCGCTGCCCGGGACCACATCGAGCCGGTCGACCATGTCGGCGAGGGTGCCGTTGCCGTCCCGGCGCAGCGCCTCGACGGCCTGGTCGGTGCTGGTGCCCGCGGGCAGCTGCCGGCCGACAAGACCGGCGACGATGTAGTCGGTGGCGTGCCCGAGCAGCTTGGGCGCGATGACGACGAGGCCGATCTGGATGATGAGCAGGGCCAGTGCCGCGCAGACGATCCCCCGCTCCGGGCGGAGCATGCGCAGCAGCCGCATGGTGGAGCCGCGGAAGTGCATCGCCTTTTCGGTGGGCTGGCCGCCCATGAAGCGGGCCGGGCCCATGGCGGGGGCCGGGCCGCGCTGCGGGGTGGCGGGCTGCTTGGCGTCGCTCATGCCGCCTCCGCCTCGGTCAGCTGGGACAGGACGATCTCCCGGTACGTGTCATTGCCGGCCATCAGTTCGTGGTGGGTGCCATCGCCGACGACCCGCCCCTCGTCGAGTACGACGATCCGGTCCGCGTCGCGGATGGTGGAGACCCGCTGGGCGACGATCACGACCGTCGACTCGCCGGTCTCCCGGCCGAGCGCGGCCCGCAGCCGGGCGTCGGTGGCGTAGTCGAGGGCGGAGAAGGAGTCGTCGAAGAGGTAGATCTCCGGCTTGCTGACCAGGGCGCGGGCGATGGAAAGCCGCTGCCGCTGGCCGCCGGAGACATTCGAGCCGCCCTGCCCGATGGGCGCCTCGAGGCCGCCCTCCATCTGCTCGACGAAGTCCTTGGCCTGCGCGGTCCGCAGCGCGTGCCAGAGCTCCTCGTCGGTGGCGTCCGGATTGCCGTAGCGGAGGTTGGAGGCGACGGTGCCGGCGAAGAGGTAGGGCTTCTGCGGTACGTAGCCGATGGCGCGGGCCAGCAGCGCGGGGTCGAGGTCGCGGACGTCCACGCCGTCGACGAGAACCTGTCCGCCGGTGACGTCGAAGAGCCGCGGGACGAGGCCGAGCAGGGTGGACTTGCCGCTGCCGGTGGAGCCGATGACGGCGGTGGTACGGCCGGGCTCGGCGGCGAGGTCGATATCGCGCAGCACCGGCTCCTCGGCGCCGGGAAAGCGGAACTCCACGTCCCGCAGCTCCAGATGCCCGCGGCGGGGCAGCTCGGTGACGGGCTCCGCCGGCGGCACCACCGAGGTCTCGGTGCTCAGCACCTCGTCGATCCGCTCGGCGCACACCTCCGCGCGCGGCATCATCATGAACATGAAGGTGGCCATCATCACGCTCATGAGGATGTACATGAGATAGGAGAGAAACGCGGTCAGCGCGCCGACCTGCATGGCACCGGAGTCGATGCGGTGGGCGGCGAACCAGACCACGGCCACGCTGGAGATGTTCACGATGAACATCACCGAGGGGAACATCAGCGACATCAGCCGGCCGCCGCGTACCGCCGTCTCGAAAAGATCCTGGCTGGCCTCGCCGAAGCGGCGCTGCTCGTGCTCGTCCCGGACAAAGGCGCGGACCACACGGATGCCGGTGATCTGCTCGCGCATGATGCGGTTGACGTTGTCGATGCGCTCCTGCATCGACCGGAAGATCGGCCGCATCTTCCGCACGATCAGCGTCACCAGGATCCCGAGCGCCGGGATGATGGCGAGCAGCAGCGAGGACAGCGGCACGTCCTGGTTGAGCGCCATGATGATGCCGCCGACACACATGATCGGCGCGGCGACCACCAGGGTGAACGCCATCAGGCACAGCATCTGTACCTGCTGCACGTCATTGGTGGTGCGGGTGATCAGCGACGGCGCCCCGAAGTGGCCGACCTCGCGGGCGGAGAACGACTGCACGCGGTCGAAGACGGCGGCGCGGATGTCGCGGCCGAGGGCCATGGCGGTGCGGGCACCGAAGTAGACGGCGGTGCCGGCGCAGAGGATCTGCAGGACCGTTACGGCGAGCATGACGCCGCCGAGGCGGAGGATGTAGCCGGTGTCGCCCTTGATCACGCCGTCGTCGATGATGTCGGCGTTCAGGGTGGGGAGATACAGCGTCCCGAGCGTGGCGACGAGCTGCAGCGCGACGATCTTGAGGATGTCGGCCCGGTACGGGCGCAAGAAGACGCGGAAAAGTCGGACGAGCACATAGGCAGCCTACGGTGGGGGCGGGCGCGGCGCCGGGTGTGACGAAGCACCCTGCGGCGGTGTCCGGGCCGTGCCGCATCATGGAGGGCGCCCCTTCGGGGCCGACGTCCCCGAGGGGCCGCGCCGATCGCAGGAAGGACCCGCCATGACGGCCACAGCCACCGGCACGATCCGGTACTGGGCGGCAGCCAAGTCCGCCGCCGGCACGGGCGAGGAGCCGTACGCCGCGGCCACGCTCGCCGACGCGCTCGCGGCGGCCCGCTCCCGGCACGCCGACCGGCCGGAGTTCGCGCGCGTGCTGCTGCGCTGCTCGTTCCTGGTCGACGGCGCTCCGGTGGGGACCCGCGACCACGCCGCGGTGCGACTGGCGGACGGGGGGACGGTTGAGGTTCTGCCGCCCTTCGCGGGAGGGTAGGGCGCGATGAGCAACGAACCCCACGATCCGCCGTACGGCGGCGAGCAGCCGTACGGATACGAGACGCCGCTTCCGTACGAGGTCGCGCCCGAGCAGCAGCCGCATCCCCACCCCCATCTGCACCCGCATCAGGGCGTGCCCGGGCAGGGGATGCCTGCGGCGCCGGGCGATGGCTACGACGTGGCCGGCGGGCAGGACCCGTATGCGACGGGGCCGGATTCCGGGGCGTACATCACCGGCCTGGAGGGCCAGCCGGGGTGGGACGCGGGCGTGGGCCCGGAGCCGCACGCCGAGGCGGCATACCCGCCGCCGGTCCCCGAGCAGGGCAGCCCGCAGCCGAGCGAGGGCGCGGGCTATGCGACGGGGGCTTTCGCCGGTGAGACGGCGTATCTGCCGCACGAAGCGCCGGGAGCCGGCGGGGGCTCCTTCGCCGAGACCTCGTACCAGTCACCCGTATCGGCGGACGAGGCCCACGGCTCGGCGTCCTTCCCGGGGGCGTCGTACCAGCCGCACCACGACAGCCCGGCCGCACCAGCGCACGTATACCCGGATGCCGCTGGCGGAGCCGGATCCTTTACGGAAGCCGCGTACCTGCCGGATGGCGACGGTGCGCAGCAGCACCGGCCGGAGGGCGCGCTCGACTCGGGCGCTTTCGCGGCGGGGACGTACCAGCAGCCGGCGCAGGACGACAGCTTCGCCGCCCACCAGGGACCCGGTGTCCCAGCGACCGCCGACCCGCTCGCGTCAGCCGACCCGCTCGGCGGGGGCGAGCCCGTATGGCCCGAGGGCTGGGAGCGGCCCGCGCAGGCGGATGACGGCCCGCAGACCGAGATCGGGGCCGTACTACCGGATGCCCCCGGCTCGGCACCGACCGGGCGCCGGAGACGGATGCCGGGCGGCCACCAGGCCGCCGAGCCGGACGCGGCCGAGACCGCGTATCTGCCCCCGGTCACCAACACCGGACCCACTTCCGCCCCCACCGGCCGCCGCAGGCGCCAGACGCCTGGCGGCGAGCCGCCGCACGGCGTATCTCCGGACGGCCAGTCGCCTGTCGACGGGTCGCCGCACAGCCGGTCGCCCCACAGCCTGTCGCCGCATGGTCTGTCTCCGGACGGCCCGGCGCCGCACGGCCTGTCTCCTGACGGCCGGTCGCCCCTCGACGGGTCGCCGCTCAGCCAGTCGCCCCACGGCCCGTCACCGACCGGCCCGTCTCCTGACGGCCGGTCGCCCCTCGGCGGCCCGCCACACGGCCAGTCGCCCCACAGCCCGTCCCCGACCGGCCCGTCGGCCGCCGCCGTGCCGGATGTGGCCGAGACGGCCTATCTGCCGCCCATCACCGACGACTCGCCTGCCCCGGACGTCGCCTCCACCGCCTACCTGCCGCCCATCACCGACGACACCCCGCCGCCTCCCGGCGTGGAGTCTGGCCGCCCGGCCGGTACGGCCACGGGTCATCCGGGCGCTCCGGGCCCCGGCCACCCCAGCGCCGGTGCCCCCGCCGCCGCAGGCATCGCACCGCCCGGCAGCCTCCGCCCCGACGGCGAGATGGGGCCGCCCACGCTCCACGGTGCCCCCGCCCGCCGGCGGCCCGCGCCGCCCGCCTCTGAGCTGCGGGCTGACGGGCGGTCGCCGATCATATGGCCCGGTGGGCAGCCCGCCGCGGTCACCGCCGGGATCGGGCTGCTCCTCCTGCTTGCCACCGCCTTCGATACGCGGCCCGGGCTCGCCGGGGTCGTCGCCGCGCTGCAGGTCGTCACCGCCGCCGGGTGGTTCCGGTTGAACGGGATGTGGCCCGCCCGCCAGGGCATCGCGCTGGCCGCCGCCGGCGGGATCACCGCGACCGCGAGCATGCTCGCCTTCGATCGCGCGCAAGGCCCGGCCGTCGGGCTCGGTGCGCTCGGGGCGTGGTCCCTGGTGATCATCATCGTCCAGCTGCGCAACACCACGCCGTCCGACGACCGCCTGAACTCCCTCACCGCGACCGTCGGCGCCACCCTCTTCGCCGTCCTCGCCGCCGGCTACCTCGCCGCGGAGCCGGACGCCGTGATCACCGGCGCCGCCGCGGTGTCGGTCGCCACGCTGGTACGGGCCGTGCCGCTGCCGCCCATAACGGGACCGGTCGTCGCCGCGCTGGCCGCCGCGGCAGCGGGCTTCGCGGCGGGTGAGATCACCGGCCTCGGCACCGGCGGCGCCCTGCTCGGACTCGCGGCCGGCTGTTCGGCGCTGATCGGCCTGCGGACGGCGAGCTACGACTTCCCGTCGCGCTTCGTCCACATGACGGCGGGCGTCACGCTCCCGCTGGCCCTGGCCACCCCGGCGATCTACCTGCTGGGCAGGGCACTGGCGTAACGCAGGGCACGCCGGCCGGCGCAGGCGCAGGGCACCGACCCAGCGCAGCGCACGCCGGCCGGCGTCACCCGTGCACGCGCCCGAGGAAGTCCCGGATCAGGCCCGCCATCTCCTCCAGGTGCGTCTCCAGCAGCCAGTGCCCGCCGTCGAGCAGATGCAGCTCCGCGTCCGGCAGGTCCCGCAGGTACGCCCGCGCGGCGCCCTCCGGCATGTAGCCGTCCTGCGGGCCCCAGGCGATCAGCGTCGGCGGGCGGTGGTCCCGTAGATACGCCTGGTACCGGGGGAACCACTCCAGGTTCTCCCGCAGGCCCTCCATCAGCCCGACCATGACCTCCCGCCGCTCGGGGGAGGAGAGCAGCGGCCAGGACAGCCGCCACAGGTCGGGGCTGATCCGCTCGACGAGCCGGTCCTCGACCTCGCCGACGAACTCCGCGCGGAAGCCGTCCTCCGTGACCGCCTCCAGCAGCCGGCTGCGGCCCTCGGCGGTCGGCCGCTCCCAGTACTCCTTGAGCGTCTTGTACTTGGGGCCGAGCTGGTCCTCGTAGATGTCGCCGTTCTGGATGATCAGCGCCGCCACCCGCTCCGGAGCGCGGATGGCCAGCCGCAGCCCGATCTGCGATCCGTAGTCGTGCAGATAGAGGGCGTAGCGCCGTACGCCGAGGGCCTCGGTGAACTGCTCCAGGAAGCCGGCGTAGCCGTCGAAGTCGTAGCGGAACGCCGCCGGGTCCGGGGTGTCGCTGTAGCCGAAACCCGGGTAGTCGGGAGCGAGCAGCCGCCAGCGGTCGGCCAGCAGGGGGATCAGGGCGCGGTACTGGAAGGACGAGGACGGGTAGCCGTGCGGGAGCAGCAGCACCGGGGCGTCCGGTGGGCCGGCCTCGCGGTAGAAGACCCGGATTCCGTCGACGGTCAGGTAGCGGTGGGCGGTGGCGGTCGTGGGGGCCATGGAGCATTGCCTTGCCGCTGCCCCCGCGGGCGAAACGCGCCCTCCGCAACGCCCGCTCCCCACACCATCCCCACCTCGCACAGCGGCCCCAGGCGACCGCGTACGCTCGGCCCCATGCGCGCGCTCAGGTACGCCCTCATCGGCCTGGTGATCATCGCCGCCCTGGCGGTCGCCGGCGACCGCTTCGCGCTCAACCGCGCCGAGGATCGTGCGGCGTCCGACGTGCAGCGCGAGTACGCGCTGGAGAAGAAGCCCAAGATCGACATCAAGGGCTTTCCCTTTCTCACCCAGGTGCTGAGCAAGGAGTTCGGCCACGTCGCCATCGACCTCAGCGGCATACAAGCCACCAGCGGCACCGGCGGCGGCGCCCCGCTGAAGCTCGCGAGCGCCCGCGCCGACCTTCGCGATGTGCGCGTCATCGGCAACAACTGGGACCGCGCCCGCGCCCAGCGCGCCGAGGGCAAGGTCCACCTCGACTACGACGACATCTCCGCCGCCATCCCCGGCGGCATCGTCCAGGTCAGTTACGGCGGCGCCGACGCCGCCGGCAACAAGCAGGTCAAGGCGGGCGTCGAGGTCCCGATCATCGGCGAGCAGTCCGCGACCGGCACCATCAGCGTGCACGGCGGCGACACGATCCGGATGAAGGCGACCAACACAAGTGGCCTCCCGGCATTCGTCCGCAAACAGCTCAACTGGGAGTGGAAGATCACCGACCTCCCGGCCGGCATCACCCTGAAGTCGGTGGACATCGACAAGGACGGCATCGACATCACCGGCGGCGGGACCGACGTCGACCTGCAGGAGACGCCGCGCTAGGCGGCTGAGTCCGAACTCGCGTCGCGGCGTGCGCCGAGGGTGCGTGCCGGGCGTCGGGGCGCAGACGCGAGTTCGGACTCGGTCGGCTAGGGTTCCAGGCCACCGCTTGACGCTTTACCCGACCGGGGGCCTGACACCACCATGCGCGCACTGCGAATACTTCTCGTTCTCTTCGCCGTCTTCAGTCTCATCTTCGTCGCCGCCGACCGCATCGCGGTCAAGTTCGCCGAGGACAAGGCGGCCGAGAAGATCCAGTCCCTGCACGGGCTCGCCGGGAACACCGATGTGCTGATCAAGGGCTTCCCGTTCCTGACCCAGGTGGCGCAGAAGGAGCTGGACCACATCGACGTCCGGATGACCGGCGTGGAGGCCGGCGCCGCCGGCGGCAGCGACAAGATCACCATCTCCGAGCTGAGCGCGCGGTTCACCGGCGTCACCGTCGGCAGCGACTACGCCAGCGCCACCGCCGCCAGCACCGAGGGCACCGCCCTCATCGGCTACGACGCGCTGACCAAGGCCGCGGGCAAGCAGGGCGTCAAGATCTCCTACGGCGGCGGCGGCAAGGTGAAGGTCACCGCGGACGGCGACACCCTGGGCACCGGCCGGGAGGGCACCGTCCTGTCCACCGTCACCACCAGCGGCGGCGACACCGTCCGGGTGCGCGCCGACGAGGTGCCGCCGGAGGCGGCGCGACTGCCCGGCGGCGAGGAGCGGGTGCGCCGGTCGGTGGATGTGACGCAGCAGGTCGACGGCCTGCCCGAGGGCATCGAGCTGGGCGCCGTCACCGCCACCGTCGACGGCGTCAGCGTCGAGCTGACCGGCGAGAACGTGCGCCTGGCCGGCTGACGGGCCGGCTACCGGGTCGTACCGAATCGTGAGACCCGCGCGTCCAGCAACCAGCAGGACGACCCGCCCCCGCGGCCACAAGGCCGCAAAGTGCGCCATCGACCCCCCATTCTGTCCCACATCGCGGACGATCTCATCTCACCATCCGACACACCGGTGACACACCCGCCCACGCCTCCGTACGATCGGGCGCATGAAGCAGCGACAGGCGGATCTCACGAAGCGGCGGGCAGTCGACCTGTGCCGCGTTTCCGCCATGCTCTGTCGCGCCGCCTGAGCCCGGGCCGCAGCGACCTGCGGGCGCAAAGCTCGCGTCCACTCCGCCGCCCGTTCCCGGCACCCCGCCCGTATCCGCGCTCCATCGCGCGCTGCGCGCGCCCGCGCACCGAACCGCCGCAACTGCCCCGGAGGAGAAACAGTATGAGCCGCAGTGACGTCCTCGTTGACGCCGACTGGGTCGAGGCGAATCTCGACAGCCCCAACGTCGTCGTCGTAGAGGTCGACGAGGACACGTCCGCGTACGAGAAGAACCACATCAAGAACGCGATCCGGATCGACTGGAAGCGCGACCTGCAGGACCCGGTCCGCCGCGACTTCGTCGACCAGGAGCAGTTCGAGGCGCTGCTGAGCCAGCGCGGCATCGCGAACGACGACACCGTGGTGCTCTACGGCGGCAACAACAACTGGTTCGCCGCCTACGCCTACTGGTACTTCAAGCTCTACGGCCACCAGAACGTCAAGCTTCTCGACGGCGGCCGCAAGAAGTGGGAGCTGGACTCCCGCGACCTGGTCACCGAGGTCAAGCAGCGTCCGGCGACCACGTACACCGCCAAGCCGCAGGACACCTCGATCCGCGCCTTCCGCGACGAGGTCGTGGACGCCATCGGCACCAAGAACCTGGTCGACGTCCGCTCCCCCGACGAGTTCAGCGGCAAGCTGCTCGCCCCGGCCCACCTGCCGCAGGAGCAGTCGCAGCGCCCCGGCCACGTGCCGAGCGCGGCGAACATCCCGTGGTCGAAGTCGGCCAACGACGACGGCACCTTCAAGTCGGACGACGAGCTGAAGGACCTCTACGAGGGCGAGGGCGTGGACCTGGCCAAGGACACCATCGCCTACTGCCGCATCGGTGAGCGCTCCGCGCACACCTGGTTCGTGCTGCACGAGCTGCTCGGCCAGACCAACGTCAAGAACTACGACGGCTCGTGGACCGAGTACGGCTCGCTGGTCGGCGTGCCGATCGAGATCGGCGCCGGCAAGTAAGACCCCCGATCGGGACCCCTCTTCAGAAGGACGGACAGCATATGTGTGGAGCCCAGGCAGGCGGCCCTGACGCGGCGACGATCAAGGCCGGCGAGACCACCATCCAGGGGTCGGTGACCCGCGACGGCGAGCCGATCACCGGTTACGTGCGACTGCTCGACTCGACCGGCGAGTTCACCGCCGAGGTGCCGACCTCGGCGACCGGCCAGTTCCGCTTCTACGCGGCCGAGGGCACGTGGACCGTACGGGCCCTGGTGCCGGGCGGCACGGCCGACCGCACCGTGGTCGCCCAGCAGGGCGGTCTGTCGGAGGTCGCCATCGCCGTGTGACGGCCGGCGGCGGCTCAGCAGCTCTACGGGCCCGTGCCCCCGCGATGGGGGTGCGGGCCCGTGGTTTTGCTTTACGGTCCCACGGTCCGCCCGGTCAGGGCCGCGCCGCCAGCTCGCGCAGCAGGCTCAGCATCGCGCCCGCCGCCGCGGTGCGGTGCTCGCGCGGGGCGACGGCGGCGTACACCCGGCGCTTGGGCAGCGCCGGGGCGGTGGCGCACAGCGCGATGTCGGCGCGTACCGCCGGGGCGGTGAGGGTGGGCATCAGCGTGATGCCCACGCCCGCGGCCACCAGCGCCTGCTTGCCGCCCCAGTCGTCGCAGGTGAAGCCGATGCGCGGCGGCCCGCCGAGGGCGTCCGCCAGCTTTCCGATCGGGCCCAGGCAGTCGGGGTGCGCCCCCTCGATCCAGGTCTCGTCGCGCAGTTCGCGCAGCGGCACCTTCGGGCGGCGGGCGAGCGGATGGCGTACGGGCAGGGCCACCCGCAGCTCCTCGTCCAGCAGCGGCACCAGGTCGACGTCCCCATCCACCTCGTCCCAGTCGGTGACCAGCACGACGTCGACCCGCCCGGCGTGGATCGCGTCCGGGCCCTCCTGCACCAGGCCGACCTCGATGCCCGGATGGGCGTCCCGGAAGCGCCGGATGGCGGCCGGCACGAACGCCGTATTGGCGCTGGGGAAGGCGGCGACGCGCACCCGCCCCGACCGCAGCCCGGCGAACGCCCCCATCCGGACCTCCAGCGCGCCGATCCGGTCGAGAATGCCGCGCGCCTGCTCCAGCGCCACCTGGCCGGCGGCCGTGGGCTCGATGCCGCGCGGCACCCGGCGGAACAGCTCGATGCCCAGCTTGCGTTCGAGCCCCGCGATCTGCCGGGAGACGGCCGGCTGCGTCATCGTCAGCGCCTCGGCGGCGGCGGAGAAGGAGCCGCGCTCGCCCACCTCGACCAGCACCCGCAACGCCCAGGTATCCAGCATGCGTTGAGCTTATACGTGGCATGCAAGACCTGCAGTTGTGCGCATGGCTGCCCAACCCGACGCTAAGGGCATGGACTTCATCGAGCACAGCCTCCCACCGGCCCCCGCCCGCATCCTGGACGCCGGCTGCGGCGACGGCGCGCTGGCCGCCCGGCTCATCGAGCGGGGTTACGCCGTGACCGCGATCGACGTGGACCCGGCGCTGCGGAGCCCGCTGGTGCGGGTGGCCGACATCTGCACGTACGAGGACGAGCCCTTCGACGCCGTCATCTTCTCGCTGTCGCTGCACCACGTGCACAGCCTGGAGCGGGCCCTGGAACGAGCCCGGGCACTGCTCAAGCCGGGCGGCCGCCTCATCATCGACGAGTTCGCCCACGAAGCGGCCAACGACCGGATCGCGGACGCCTTCTTCGGCACCCCGGGTTCGCTCCCGCGCTGGCGGGAGCGCCACGGCGACTACCACACGGGACGCGCCATGCGTGCCGCCATCGCGGCCCGCTTCACCGTGGACGCGGCGCGGCGGGTCCCGTATCTCCACCGCTATCTGGAGGACGAGACCCACCGCCACACCGAGTCCGTCCTCGGCCTCCAGATCGCCGCTACAGCGGCACCTCGGCGAGGATGAACTCGTTGCCCTCCGGGTCGGTCACCATCGCGAACGGCCCCCAGGGCGCGGGGATCGGCTCGCCGACCTCGACGCCGCGGGCGATGAGCTCCGCGCGGGTCTTGGTGAGGTCGGTGGTGTGCAGCGTCGCCCAGTTGGTGAGGGCGGGTCTGTCCGGGTTGGCCGCCGCCGACAGGATGCCGATGTTGGCGTGCTGACCCGGCAGCCCGACCTCTATCCAGCGCAGCCCTGGGCGGACTTCCTTGTCGAAGCGCAGCTCGAAGCCGAGCTTGTTGACGTAGAAGTCGACGTATAGGTCCTGGTCCTGGACGTAGAGCGGAACCACACCAATGCTGTCGATCATCAGGATGAAGCCTCTCGTGGGCGCAGGGATGCGGTCAGCCTAGGAGGATCATTCAACTGATGTTCGAGGAACGCCTTTTCAGAGCTCGTCCCACCACTTGTCGTCCTTCTCCCACCGGTTCCCGGTGATGGCGGCGAGGGGTGGGATGAGCGCCGCTACGACGCACATCGCGACGGCGAGCGGGACGGACCAGCGGTACACGAAGAACCCCGCCACGGCGAACAGGCCCACGGCCGTGCCCATGAGCACGAAATAGCGCCGGCGCCGCCGGTACTGGCTGCGCGGTACGCGAGGGTCGAGGTCGAATCCCCTCATACCTCCACGGTACGCCCGCCTCAGTAGACGAGCGCCTGCACGCCGTCCGCCATGATCTCGCTGACGAAGACCTGGGCGCCGGCGATCCGTACGCCCTCGAGCACGTCTTTCTCGGTGATCTCGCGCCGGGCCGCGCACTGGGTGCACAGCGTGATCTGCCCGGCCGCCTGGACCGCCTCGATCAGATCCGGCAGCGGCGCCGCATGCGGCAGCTCGAACTCCGCGGCCCGCCCTGGCAGCGCGAACCACGACGACTCCCCGGTCAGCCACAGCGACACCTCGACACCGCTGGCCGCCGCCACGGACGCCACCGTGAACGCCTGCGAGCACCGCTCGGGCGCGTCCGCCCCCGCCGTCACCTTGATCACGAGCTTCTTCGCCATGCGGACCACTCTAGAGCGGCCGCCCTGTGACACTTCCGCGCGTTCGAGCGCTGTCCGAATACCTGCGCACCGGGTGCGCGAAAGATCCGTCCAGGGAGCCACGTGGATCCGAGACCGTCCGACAGACCGGCGTCCAGCTGGGATGCCTTCGGGCCACCGCCATCACACGGCCCGGCGGAGGACCCGCCGACGACCCGACTCGCGCCGGTCCAGGGCGACAGCCCGCCACCGCCCAGCTGGTCCCAGGGCCCCGCGCAGGCATACGACGCGGCGTCGTACGCCACGGATCCGTACGCCCCCAACACCTACCCCGCACCCCC
>NZ_JAAKZV010000113.1 GCF_011044975.1 Streptomyces coryli
CCCCCGCCACCCTGGCGCCGGAGCCGGACGCCCCGGCGACGCTCGCCGCGGACGAGCCGCTCCCCTACCGCGGCTGGCTGCTCGTCGAAGGATGCTGACCGCAGGTCAGGCGGCGACGCTCCGCACGAGCTCCGCCAGCTCGCCGCCGACCTCGTCCGCCGCCGTCAGCACCGCGAGGTGGTCCGCGGCGATGCGCGCGACCCGCCATCCCTCCCGCTCCGCGGCGGCGGCCTGGGGCTCGTACGCCTCGCTCAGCTGCAGGTAGGCGGTGCGCGCGGGCGGAAGGGCCGGCGCGGGCGGGGCCGGTTCGGCGAAGTACGCCAGCGGCACGCGGGGCAGTTCCGCGCTGAACCGGGCCCGTACGGCAGGGTCCGGCAGCAGCGCCTCGACGGTGCCCGGCGGGAACCACGTGTCCCACGGGGGCAGCACCCCGTCCCGCGCCAACTCGCGCAGCCGGGCGGCCAGTTCCGGCGGCACCGTAGCGAACCAGGCGCGGCCGGGGTGCGGCAGCAGCGCGTCCACGTACACCGCACCGGCCACCGCCGCGCCGCGGGCTCTTGCCGCCTCAGCCACCGCGGGCAGCAGCGCCCCGGCGCCACTGTGCCCGACCAGCACCACGCGCTCGCCGCCCGCGACCTCGTCCGCGGCGCGGGCGGCGAGCCGCGGGTAGTACGGCCCGCCCTCGACCGGCGCGAGCGACGGCACCGTCACCCCGTATCCGCGCCCTCGCAGCACCTCCGCCACCGGCTCCCACGTCGAAGCGCCGACGAGCGGGCTGTGGACAAGCACCAAGCGCGGCATTCCCACCACTACTCCGTCCCCTTCCGCTCCAGCACCGCCCACGCATCCCGCAGCCGCCGCACCAGCTCCGGCAGCCGCTCCGCGGGAAGGGTGAACGGGACCCGGATGAAGTCGTCATGCCCGCCGCCCGGATCCGTCTGCGCCCCCGGCACCACCTCCACCCCGTGCCGCAGCGCCACCTGGGCGTACACCCGGGCATCGACCCCGTCCGGCAGCCGGATCCACAGCGCCGAGCCGCCGTCCGGGCGCTGCCACGACCAGCGCGGCAGCGCGGTCGCGAGCAGGGCCGCGAAGTGCTCCATCCGGTGGCGCAGTTCGGGCGCCCGGCCGGCCCGCAGCTCGGCGACGCGCGGCAGCAGCCGGGCGGCCAGGGCCTGGTCGAGTACGGGCGTGCCGAGGTCGGCGACGGCCTTGAAGCGGCCGAGCCGCTCCACCGCCGCCGCCGGGCCGCGCACCCAGCCGATGCGCAGCCCGCCCCACACCGACTTGGTGAGCGAGCCGAGGGTCAGGATCTCGGCGCCGGGGCGGGCGAAGGCGGCGATGGGCGGCGGCTCGTCGCGGTCGTCGAGCCGCATGTCGTACGCGATGTCCTCGACCAGCGGCACCCGGTGCTCGGCGACGAGGTCGGCGACGCGCTGCCGCCGGGCCGCGGACATCAGCGTGCCGGTCGGGTTCTGGTACGTCGGCATCGCGTACAGCAGCGCGGGACCGGCGGCGAGCGCCGCGGCGAGCCCGGCGGCCGTGAGGCCGTCCTCGTCGAGGGGGACGCCGTGGGTGCGCGCGCCCGTGGGCGCCCGGAGCGTGTCGAAGCAGCCCGGCCAGCCCGGCGCCTCGACGACGGCGACGGAGCCGCGGCGCAGGTACATCTGCGCGGCGAGCGCGAGGCCCTGGGTGGCGCCGGTGGTGACCAGGATCTGGCCCGGCTCCGTACGCAGGCCGAGGCGGGTGAAGTGGTCGGCGACGGCGGCCCGCAGCACGGGCAGGCCGCCGGGGTGGTAACCACCGCCGGCCAGCAGGGCGTCGAGGTCGTCGCGCAGCACGTCCTCGAGCGCGGCCCGCACCTCCGGTGCGGCGGCCCCGTCGGCGAGGGCCAGCGAGATGGTGCCGCCGCCCGCGGCCGGACCGTCCACCAGCCGCTGCAGCACGGCGGTGGCCTGGCCGCCCTGCACCCGCCCGTCGGCGGGCGGCGGCCGCACCCCCGGCCGCCCGGCGATCCGGGTGCCGCTCCCCCGGCGGCTCACCGCGAGCTCCCGGTCGCGCAGTGCGTCGTACGCGGCGACGACGGTGGCGCGGCTGACGGCGAGCGCGGCGGCCAGCGCGCGCTCGGCGGGCAGCCGGGCGCCGGCGGGCAGCGAACCGTCGCGGACGGCGCGCTCCAGGGCGTCGGCGAGGCGCCGGTACAGCGGCCCGGAGCCGGCGGTCCAGCCGCCGATGAGCTCCATGACGGCACCCGGCTCCGCGCCGGCCGCCGGAAAACGGTCCACTTCGGTCCCCATTGGCCCGGTACCCCCTCTCGCCGTGCGACCAGGCTAACCATCCATGGACCACCGACTTCGAGCCATCTGCGACCTGACGGTCCGCCCCGCCCGCGAGGAGGCCGGGCACCACGGGGCGTACGACGGCCGCCTCCAGGACCTCTCCGGCGACGGCATCGGCGCGGGGCTGCGCGCCCTCAGCCGCGGCCCGGCGTACGACGACCCGCACGACGAGGCGCACGCCCGTACCGCGGAGGAGGGCCTCAGGGCCCGCTACCGGACGCTGGCGCAGCACCGCACAAACCCGTTCCTGCACATCGACAATCTGGACATCGCGGGCTATGACCGCCCGTATGCCCCGGCCGCCGAGCGCGCCGCCGCCCGCCGCGCCCACCTGGACGCCTGGCCGGACGCGCTGGACACCGCGGTACGGACCCTGGACGCCGTCGCGGCGCCCGCGGCGCAGGCCACACTGCCGGCGGCGCGCGCCCTCGCCGCCGCCCTCGCCGATGACGAGAAAGACGACCGGACCCTGTCCGCCCACGCCCGCTTCGTCGCGCACCTGGAGCACCTCGCCGCGCACGGCGACCCGGACGCCCGGCTCGGCGGCGCGGGTCTGCGGCTGCTGCTCTCCGCCGCCGAGGGCTGCCCCGTCGACCTGACGGAACTCGCCGACCGGGCCCGGCGCGAGAAGGACCGGCTGACCGCGCTGCTGCGCGACTCCGCCGACCGTCTTGCCCCCGGCCGCCCGCTCGCCGAGACCCTCGCGGCGGTACGCGCCGACCACCCGGCCGCGGACGGGCTGGTCGCCGAGGTGCGCGAGCTGGCCCACGAGGTCCTCGCCTGGACGGCCGCCGCCGGTGTCGCCCCCACCGACGACGGGGTGTGCGAGACGCGGCCCGCCCCACCTTCCCGCCGCTACGCCTTCGCCATGCTCAACGCGGCCGCCCCGTACGAGACCGACGGCCCGAGCCGCTTCTACGTCACCCCGCCCGACCCGGCGTGGCCGCCCGCGGAGCGGGAGCAGTGGCTGTCCTTCTTCAACCGCGCCTTCCTCCCCGCCTTCGTCCTGCACGAGGTCGCGCCGGGACACTTCACCCACGGCCGCGCGCTCCGCGGCGCCGCGAGCGAGGTCCGCCGCACCCTGCAGTCCACCGGCTTCACCGAGGGCTGGGCGGTCTACGCCGAACAGCTCGCCCTGGAAGCGGGCTTCCGCGCCGGCGACCCGCGCTTCGCCCTCGGCGTCGCCCTCTCCGGGCTGCAGCGCGCCGTCCGCCTGGAGTGCTCCATCGGCTTGCACACGGGCGCGCTGAGCGTCGCCGATGCGGCCCGTCTCTTCGCGGCCGACGCGCACCTCGCGCCGAAAGCCGCCCGTGCCGAGGCCGAACGCGGCCTCTGGGACCCGGAGTACGGCCACTACACCTGGGGCAAGCTCGCCATCCTCGACCTGCGCGACCGCGCCCGTACGGCCTGGGGCGGCGGCTTCACGCTGCGCCGCTT
Source organism: Streptomyces coryli (assembly GCF_011044975.1). GTDB lineage: Bacteria > Actinomycetota > Actinomycetes > Streptomycetales > Streptomycetaceae > Streptomyces > Streptomyces coryli. Next base: position 3,777 of record NZ_JAAKZV010000113.1, read on the forward strand.
CCATGACGCCCTGCTCGCCCTCGGCGCCCCGCCGCTGGGTCTGCTCGACACCGCCCTGGAGCGTGGCTGATGCCCGAACCCGCCCGCCTCGCCGCCTTCGCCGCGGCCGCGCTCGGCCTCGTGCTGCTGCCGGGGCCGAATCTGCTCTACATCGTCACCCGCAGCGTCGCGCAGGGCCGGCGGGCCGGGCTGTTCTCCGCGCTCGGCGTGGAGACCGGCACGCTGGTGCATGTCAGCGCCGCCGTGGTCGGGGTGTCCGCGCTGGTCGCGCGCTCCGAAGTGGCCTTCGCGGCGCTGAAGTACGCGGGCGCCGCGTACCTCCTCTATCTCGGCGTGCGCGCGCTCTTCAGCCGCACGCCCGCCGCCACCCCGGGCACCGCCGAACCGGTCCCGCTCACCCGGGTCTACTGGGACGCCGTGCTGGTGCAGGTGCTGAACCCGAAGGTGATCCTCTTCTTCCTCGCCTTCCTCCCGCAGTTCGTCACCCCGGGCGCGGGCCCGGCGGACACCCGCGGTCAACTGCTCGTCCTCGGGCTCCTGCTGGGCGCGATCGGCTTCTGCGTGGACTGCGTGTACGCCTATGCGGGCGGGAGCCTGAGCGCCTGGCTGGCCCGCCGCCCCGCCGCGCTGCGCCGGCAGCGCCATGCGGTGGGCGGCGTCTACCTGGGGCTCGGGGTGTACGCGGCGGTGTGACACCGGCATGGCAATCGCGTGACGGGAAACGCCATGGACATGCCTGCCCGGACAGGAGTACATACCTTCGCGTGTGTCCGTGCCCATACGGACGCTTCCCGACGAGTTGGAGGATTCGTGCACCGCAGACTCTTCGTCCCGGGCTCGGCAGCCGCCGCCCTGCTCATGCTGGCGATCCCGGCATCGGCGGCCGACTTCCAGCCCGGTGCCCCGGGCATCGGCGACCCCTATTACCCGGATTACGGCAACGGCGGCTACGACATCTCGCACTACGACCTGCGTCTGAAGTACCAGCCCGGCACCGACCGGCTCGACGGCACCGCCACCCTCCTGGCCCAGGCCACCCAGGACCTGTCCCGCTTCAATCTCGACTTCGCGCTCGACGTGAAGGAGATCCTGATCGGCGGCAAGCGCGCCCAGTTCAAGGCGACCGGCGACCACGAGGTCGAAGTGACCCCGCCCGCGGGCATCGAGAAGGGCAAGAACTTCACCGTCGTCGTCCGCTACGGCGGCACCCCGGGCAAGGTCGAGGTCTCCGGCTTCACCTCCTGGCTGCGCACCCCGGACGGCGGCGTGGCCGCCAACGAGCCGGAGTCGGCCTGGTGGTGGTTCCCCTCGAACGACCACCCCACCGACAAGGCCACCTACGACGTGAACGTGTCCGTCCCCGACGGCACCCAGGCCATCAGCAACGGCACCCTGCAGTCGGAGCGGTCACAGGCCGGCTGGACCCGCTTCGCCTGGCGCTCCAACAAGCCGCAGGCGACCTATCTGGCGACGCTGGCCGTGGGCAAGTTCGACATCACCAAGGACACCACGGCGAACGGCCTCCCGGTCATCAACGCCTATAGCAAGGACCTGGGCGACAACGCGGGCGCGGCGCGGGCCAGCATCGAGCGCACGGCGGAGGTCACCGAGTACCTGGAGACCGTCTTCGGCCCGTACCCGTACAACTCCCTCGGCGGCTACGTCCCGAACGTCACCACCGGCTATGCGCTGGAGACGCAGACCCGCCCGTTCTACAGCCCGCGGCAGTTCGCGAACGGCTCGAACGTCTCCGTGGTCGTCCACGAGATGGCCCACCAGTGGTACGGGGACAGCGTGTCGGTGAAGGGCTGGAAGGACATCTGGGTGAATGAAGGCTTCGCCCGCTATTCGCAATGGCTGTGGTCGGAGAAGGAGGGCGAGGGCACGACGCAGGAGCTGGCCGACTACGTCTACGCCTCACACCCGGCCGACGATGCCTTCTGGAAGGTCGCGCCTGGCGACCCGGGCCCGGAGAACCAGTTCCACCTCGCCGTCTACGACCGCGGCGCGGCCACCCTCCAGGCCCTGCGCAACGAGATCGGCGACAAGGCCTTCTTCGAGCTCCTGAAGACCTGGCCGGCCGAACGCGCCCACGGCAACGGCTCAAACGCCGACCTGATCGCCCTGGCCGAGAAGATCTCGGGCAAGGAGCTCGACGCCCTGTTCCAGACCTGGCTCTACGCGACGGAGAAGCCCGCGGCCCCGGCGGCCAAGCGGTCCGCCGCGGCCCCTGAGCAGCCCAAGTCCTGGAAGAAGATCGCCGCTACGAACGGCGTGCACGCGCACTGAGACGGCGCGCCGCGGGCTCAGGGATCACGCTCACGCGACCTTGGGCCCGCAGCGCATCCCGATGTAGCAGCACCGCGTCCCGTCCGGCAGCGTGGCGAAGACCACCGGCGTGTAGTCCGTGCTGAACGCCGCACCCACGCCCGTACCGGCGAAGACGCTCTCCGTCACCGGCAGCAGGTCGATGTGCAGGGGCTTGGAGAGGTCCTTCATGCCGTCGACGAATTCGTAGAGCGCGTGCCCGGCGCCGTCCTTCTCGGTGACGGTGATGACCACGCCCTCGCGCTTGTACGTGCCCACGAGCGGCGCCCAGTCGACCGCGGGCGGGGTGGCCGACGGGGCGAAGGGCTCCGGCATCGTCACGTCGGCCAGCTCGGCGAGGAGTTCGCGGTAGAGCGCCGTGTACACCTCGCGCGCGCCGCCGCCGTTGGTGAGCAGCGCGACCGCGACGCCCGCGGAGGGCACGACGCGCAGGTAGCCGTACTGGCCGATGGAGGCGCCGTCGTGGCCGTAGCCGGCGACGCCGTTCCAGTCGTAGAGGGTCCAGCCGAGGCCCCAGCCGTCCGAGCTGACCGTCCACTTGTCGGGACAGTCCACGACCCGGCGCTGCATCAGCGCGACCGTCTCCTCGGACAGCACCCGGGTGCCGTCCTCCGCCACGCCGCCGGCCAGGTGCATCCGCGCCAGCCGGGCGAGGTCGCCAGCGGTGGCGATGACCCGGCCGTACGGGCCCGCCGAGCGCGGCATCAGATCCCACTCCGGCGCCGGGTCCGGCTCCTCGCCGGGCTCGCCCAGGTGCCCCATCGCGGCGCGGAAGCGCAGCGCTTCCTCGGGCAGCGTCATGGTGTGGGTGAGGCCGAGCGGGGTCAGCAGCAGGTCCTTGAGCGCCTCGTCCCAGACCTTGCCGGTGACCACCTCGATGATGCGGCCGAGGACGTTGTAGCCGACGCTGCTGTACGAGATCACGGTGCCGGGCGGGCAGTCGAGCGCCACCCCCTGCGCCGCCTCCACGTACTTGGCGAGGCAGTCGTCGCCGCGGCCGCTGTCATGGGTGAAGTCGCAGGTGAGGCCGCTGGTGTGGCTGAGCAGCTGGCGGGTGGTGATGGTCCGGGTGGCCTCGGGGTCGGCGACGGAGAAGCCCGGCAGCACGTCCACGACCGGTGTGTCCAGGTCCAGTTGGCCGGACTCGGCCAGCCGCATGATCAGGGTGGCGGTGTAGATCTTGGCTATCGAGCCCATCTGGAAGACCGAGTCGGTCGTCGCCTCCACGCCGGTGCCGCGGTGCAGGACGCCGCTCGCCAGTTCGTGGACGGTCCCGTCGACGAGGAGGGCGAGGGAGGCGCCGGGCACGTGATGCTCGGCGCGCAGCTCGTCGAGGCGGGCCTGCCAGTGCGCGAGGTCCAGCTTCCGGCCGGCCGAATCGCGGGTGCCCCACGCCCCGTTGGCGCCCCAGTTCCCCTGCTCGTCCCAGCTCACGTTGTCCGGCATTGCGGCTCCCCACCTTGAATGCGTACAGCGTTCCCTTGTTGCGCACACTGTACGCACGGAAGAACGGAGTACGCAAGGCGCGTACATCGTGCGCTACCGTGGCCGTATGCCTGACGACGCCGCGAAGCCGATCACCTCGGTGTGGACCCGGCCGCACCGCCCGCAGCGGGAGCAGCTCAGCCGCGAGCAGATCGTGGCCGCCGCGATCGAACTGCTCGACGCGGAGGGCGTCGAGGCCCTCAGCATGCGCAAGCTCGGCACCCGCCTCGGCGCCGGGGCCACGTCGCTCTACCGGCATGTGGCCAACCGGGACGAGCTCATTCAGCTCGCCGTGGACGACGTATACGGGGAGCTGAAGTTGCCGGCCGCCGCCGGCCGCGGGAAGTGGCGCGCGGCGGTTGCCCGTACCGCCACCGAGCTGCGCGCGATGGTCCTGCGCCACCCCTGGATCGCCCCCGAGCTCGGCCAGGTCGGGCTCGTCCACGTCGGCCCGAACGCCGTGCGGATGTCCACCGGACTGCTCGCACAGTTCGAGGCGGCCGGCTTCCCCACGGGGGAAAAGGACCAGGCCGCGGGCACGCTGATGGCGTACGTCATCGGCATCGCCACCGCCGAGGCCGCCTATCTCTCCCTGATCGCGCGCAGCGGCAAGACCGAACGCGAGTGGGTGGCGGACCTGGACCCGGACTCCGGCAAGGCGGGACACCCGGAGCAGATCCGGGAGAAGGACTTCCGATACGGACTCGACCGGGTCCTGGACGGCCTGGCGGCGCGGCTCTAACAGCCTTGCTTCCGCGCGACCGTATCCCTGGCGGCGATGCGGTGACTGAGCACCGTGTTCGTCGCCGTGTCGGCCGTCGCGTCGATGATGTGCCGGGCCGCGAGGGAGCCCATCTCGTAGAGCGGGAGGCTGACCGTCGTCAGGCCGGTGAACTCGGCGATGCGCAGGTCGTCCATGCCCGCCACGGAGATGTCGCGCGGCACGTCGAGGCCGGCCTGGCGGAGGGCGCGGAGGGCGCCGACGGCGACCTCGTCGTTGGCGGCGAGGACGGCGTCGGGGAGCGGGCGGCGGGCGAGGAGGCGTAGCGCGGCGGCGTGGCCCGCGTCGTAGTCGAAGCCGCCGGGATGGCAGGCGGCGTTGGTCTCGAGGCCGGCCGCGCGCATGGCGGTCAGGAAGCCCTCGCGGCGGTGCCGGCTGACGGTCATGCCGGTCGGGCCCTCGATGAACACGACCCGGCGGTGGCCGCGGGCGATCAGATGGCCGGTGATGTCCTGGGCCACGGCGCGGTTGTCGACCGTGAGGGACGGGCAGCCGAGGTCGCGGTCCGCCAGGGTTACGGCGCGGACGCCCTGCTCGCGCGCTCGGCGGACGGCGTCGGCGAGGGCGCCGTGCTGCGGGTCGTCCACGTAGCCGCTGCCCGCGAAGACGACGCCGGCGGCGCGGTAGTCGCGCATGGCCTGCAGGCGGTTGATCTCGGTGGTGGTGCGGCGGTCGACGTTGGAGAGCATGGTGACGTACCCGGCCTTGGTCGCGACGTCGTCGACGCCGCGGGCGATGACCGAGAAGTACGGGTTGTCGATGTCGCTGACCAGGACGCCGATGAGGCGGCTGTGCGAGGTGACCATGGCGCGCGCGAGGGCGCTCGGCGAGTAGTGGAGCCGCTCGGCGGCGGCGAGCACCCGGGCGCGGGTCCGTTCCGAGATCGGGTGCTCGGATCCGCTCAGCACCCGCGACGCGGTGGACACGGCCACGCCGGCCTCGCGGGCGACTTCCGTCAGTGAGCTCACGGCGACCTTCCGGGGAAAACGTTTGCCTGCTCTCGGGGCTCAACATGGCACAAGGCAGGGCGCGTTCGCAAGCTCGCTCTTACCAACTTCTTACCGCTCACCAGGAGTTGGGCCATTGACGGCACCTGGGCGCCACCGCTTAGCATCCCCGGCAAGGCATACGTTTGCCTTACCGCTGACCTCGGCATACCGGGGCAAGCAACGAAGGGGATTCCATGCGCATCCGCAAGAAACGCCTCCTCACCGGCGCGCTCTTAGTCGCCCTGACAGCCACCACCGTGCCCGCCTGCGGCACCGACGCCGGGACCACGTCGCTCCCCGGCGGCAAGCTCTCCTTCACGGTCGCCGTCACCGAACCGGACATCACCGCCGTCCCGGTCCTCGCCGCCGCGGACGCTGTCCGCCGCCAGGGCCACGACGTGAAGATCGTCGAACTCGCCGAGCCCGAGCTGGCCATCGAAGGCCTCGCCCAGGGCGACTACGCCATCTCCGCCGAGGCCACAGGACCGGCCCTCAGCGCCATCGACCAGGGCGCCCCCATCAAGATCATCGCCGATGTCGTCGCCAACCAGTGGGCCGTCTACGGCAAACCCGGCACCGGCTCCTGCACCGACCTCCGCGGCCGCCCCTTCGGGATCTTCAGCGAGGGCGCCGTCGCCACCGCCATGTCCAAGGACTGGGTGCGCGCCACCTGCCGGGGAGCCACCCCGGACTACCTCACCATCGGCGGCTCCGACGTCCGTGCCCAGGCGCTCGCCGCGGGCGAGATCGACGCCACCCCGCTGGAGATCTCCGACGCGGTCGCCCTGGAGTCCACCGGCCGGGCCGACCGGGTCACCAAGGTCGCCGACTTCGCCAAGACCCTCCCGGACGTGCACCCGCAGACGGTGTACGCCAACGCGGACTTCCTCACCGAACACCGCGAGGTCTCCCAGGCGTTCGTCACCGCACTGGTCCGCGAGCACGCCCGTATCAACGCGAGCGCCAACCACCTGGTCCGCCTGGTGCACCGCTATCTCCCGGACGAGGACCCGGAGGACGTGCCCCGCATCGCCGCCCGCTACCGGTCCCGCAAGCTCTTCGACGCGGCGGCCCTCACCCCGCACAACGTCCAGCGCACCATCGACTTCTTCGCCCGCGCCGACGTGATCGATCCAGGGCTGAAGGCCAAGGACGCCGCCGACCTCAGCTTCGTACGGGAGGCGGCTTCATGACCCGGCTCAATGCCCGACTCCCGTACCAGATCCTGACCTTCGCCCTCTTCGCCGCCGCCTGGGAGCTCTACGCCCGCGCCCGCGGCGGCCTCCTGCTCCCCGGCTTCTTCGAGACGCTGCGCGCCACCGGCGCCCTGCTCGCCGAGCCCGAGCTCTGGCGGGCGCTGTACGTCAGCAACCAGGCCCTCGTCCTCGGCTTCGCCATCGCCCTCGCGCTCGGCATCCCGCTGGGCATCCTGCTCGGCCGCTTCCGCACGCTGGAGCGCTACGCGGACGTCTGGCTCAACATCCTCCTGGTCACCCCGATGGCCGCCATCATCCCGCTGCTGGTCATGTGGACCGGCATCGGCCTGACCTCGCGCACCGCCCTGGTCACGGTCTTCTCCATCGTCATGGTGATCGTCAACAGCCGCGCGGGCGTACGGCAGGTGGACCCGTCGCTGATCGAGATGGCCCGCTCCTTCGGCGCCCGCGAACGGGAGATCTTCACCCGCGTGCTGCTGCCCGGCGCGCTTCCGGCCGTCATGACCGGCGTACGGCTCGGCCTTGGCCGCGCGGTCACCGGCATGGTCATCGTCGAGCTGCTGATGATCTCCGACGGCGTAGGCGGCCTGATCCTCGAATACCGCGGCCTGCTCAAGGCCCCGCCCCTCTACGCCACCATCGTGATCATCCTGGCCGAAGCGCTGCTGCTGATCTCCGCGGCCCGCTGGTGCGAACGCCGCCTCACCCACTGGTCCCGCACCACCGCCACCCGCGCCAACCTCGCAGGGAGCCCCAAGTGATCGAGATCCACGGCCTGTCGAAGACCTTCACCGACCGGCGCGGCGACACCGTCACCGCCCTGGACGACGCCCGCCTCGACGTCGCCGAGAACGAGTTCCTCACCCTCCTCGGCCCCAGCGGCTGCGGCAAGACCACGCTGCTGAAGTGCATCGCGGGCCTGGTCCCGTACGACTCCGGCACGATCGAGATCGACGGCCGCCCGATCCAGGGGCCAGGGCCCGACCGGGCGATGGTCTTCCAGAACTTCGCCCTCCTCCCCTGGGCCTCCGTCGTCGACAACGTCGCCTTCGGCCTCCGCCTGCGCGGCGTCGCCCGCGCCGAGCGCGAGGAGCGGGCCCGCGAACTGGTCGCCACCATGGGCCTCGCGGGCTTCGAGAAGAAGCTCCCCGGCGAGCTCTCCGGCGGCATGCAGCAGCGCGTCGGCATCGCCCGCGCCCTGGCCGTACAACCGCAAGTGCTGCTCATGGACGAGCCCTTCGGCGCCGTCGACGAGCAGACCCGGCGACTGCTGCAGGAGGAGCTTCTGGCCCTGTGGGAGGAACAGCGGCCGACCGTCGTCTTCGTCACCCACAGCATGGAGGAGGCCGTCCTGCTCGGCGACCGCGTCGCCCTGATGAGCGCCCGCCCGGGCCGGGTCGCCGAGCTGGTGCCGGTGGACCTGCCGCGCCCCCGCGCCCGCGGCGGCGGCCCCGACCGGTCGGGGGTGTACGCGGAGCTCACCGCGTACCTCTGGGACCGGCTGCGCGAGATGCACGAGGAGCACCGGACCGTACGGACCGGGGCGCCGGCATGAGCGCGCTGCGGCGGCTGCCCGCCGCGCCCCTCAGCCTCGCCGCCGGCGCCATGGTCTGGGAGGTGATCGGCCGGGCGGCCGGCGTGTCGTTCTTCCCGCCGCTGAGCACCGTGCTGGACCGGCTCGGCGAGATGGCCGCCGACGGCGCGCTGCTCGCCAGCGTCCGCGACAGCCTGCTCAACCTCCTCCTCGGCACGGCCATTTCCCTCGTCGCCGGCATCGTCATCGGCGTCGCGATGGGCCGCTCCCGGCGCGTCGAGGCGGCGCTCGGGGTGTATGTGTACGCGCTGCTGACCGCGCCCTCGCTCGTCTTCGCGCCGGTCTTCTTCTCGCTCTTCGGCGCGGGCCGCGGCGCGGTCGTGGCGGTGATCGTGATGTACGCGGTCTTCGTCGTGATCGTCAATACCGCCGCCGCCGTCCAGGCCGTGCCCGCCCATCTCGAGGAGATGGCGCGCTCGTACGGAGCCGGCGAACGGCAGCTGCTGCCGCGCGTCGTGCTGCCCGCCGCCACCCCCATGATCATGGCGGGTGTGCGGCTCGGCGTCGGTCGCGCGGTCACCGGGATGCTGAACGGCGAGATGTTCATCGCCGTGGTGGGCCTCGGCCACATCGTCACCGAGGCCGGCGGCAGCTTCGACAGCGCGAGCGTGCTGGCCGTGCTGCTGATCGTCATCGCGGTCGCCCTGGTGGCCATCGCGCTCGTCCAGGCGGCCGACCGGCGGCTGACCCGCTGGGTGCCGCAGACCGCAAAAGGAGCCCAGGGGAAATGATGAAGGTCGACGCCTACAGCCACATCCTGCCCGCCCCGTACTTCGCCCGGATGCGCGAACTGGCCGCCGGCTCCGGCGACCTCCGCCGCTGGCTGGAGCTAGAGGCGCTGCACAATGTGGACGCCCGGCTGCGCATGATGGACGAGTTCGGGGACGACTACCAGCAGGTGCTCACGCTCTCCTCGCCCCCGGTCGAGCTGCTGGCGGGGCCGGCCGACTCCCCCGCCCTCGCCCGCCTCGCCAACGACTCCATGCGCGACCTCTGCGACCGCTACCCGGACCGCTTCCCGGCCTGGGTGGCGGCCCTCCCCCTCAACAACCCGGACGCGGCCCTGGCCGAGCTCGCCCACGCGACGGACGTGATGGGCGCCCGCGGCGTCCAGCTCTTCACCAACGTCGGCGGCAAGCCCCTCGACGACCCGGACTTCCGCGACATCTTCCCGGAGATGGCCCGCCGCGACCTGCCCATCTGGCTGCATCCCACCCGCGGCCCCGGCTTCCCGGATTACGCGTCGGAGGACCGCTCGCGGTTCGAGATCTGGTGGGCGCTGGGCTGGCCGTACGAGACGAGCGCGGCGATGGCCCGGCTGGTCTTCGCCGGGGTGCTGGAGCGGCATCCGGAGCTGAAGATCATCACGCATCACCTGGGCGCGATGATCCCGTATCTGGAAGGCCGGATCGGCCTCGGCTGGAGCGACCAGCTCGGCAGCCGCACCTCGGGCGCGGACTTGGAGCGGCTGCGGCGGGAGGCGCTGCCGCGGCCGCTGATCGAGTACTTCCGGCGCTTCTACGCGGACACCGCGCTGTCCGGCTCTGCCATCGGGATCCGCTGCGGCCTGGAGTTCTTCGGCGCGGACCGGGTGCTGTTCGGGACCGACTGCCCCTTCGATCCGGAGGGCGGGCCCGCGTATATCCGGGAGACGATCCGGGTGCTGGACGCTCTCGATGTGGACGAGAGCGCCCGCGCGCGGATCTACTCGGGGAACATCAACCGGCTGATGGGCGTCAAAAGCGCCTGATCAGGAGCGCTTCGCCTGCGCCGACACCGGCTCGCCCAGGATGCGCCCTGCGAGTTCCTCGGCCAGCAGATTGACGTTCGGGCGCAGGGCGGCCTCGGCCGCCTCGCGCTCGGCGGCGATCTGGGTGTGCGCCTCGGCGACCATGGCGTCGCGCTCGGCGGTGGCCTCGGAGCGGGCGGCCGTGATCAGGGCGGTGCCCTCCTCGGTGGCCTCCTGCCGGATGCGGTTGGCCTCGTGGCGGGCGTCGGCCAGCACCGCCTCGTACTGCGCGCGCACCTCGTCGGCCTCGACCTGCAGCGCCTCGGCATGCTCGAACCGGCCGGTGGTGGCGGCCTCGCGCTTCTCCAGCACCTCATTGATGCGCGGCAGCAGCCACTTCCCGATCAGCAGGGCGAAGACGGCGAAGCACAGCCCGCCGACGAGGAGCGACCACACCTCGATACGCAGCGGACCGAACGACTCGGGGCCAACCCAGAGCGCGGCGATAGTCATGCGGCGTCCTTCCCATCCGTTTTGTGCGCACAGCGTATCGGCTCCGTGTTCTTGGTCACGCACCGGGTGTCGCAATGCCGGTGAGACAGCAATACTGTTGCACCATGGCCACACAGGAGGGACAGCAGGTACAGGCGCCCGGGCTCACGGTCGACGAGCTCGCCGCGCGCGCGGGTGTCACCGTGCGCACGATCCGCTTCTACGGCACCCGCGGCCTGCTCCCGCCGCCCGTGATCGGCCCGCGCCGGGTGGGCCGTTACGGCGAGGAGCACCTGGCCCGGCTGGCGCTGATCGAGGAGCTGCAGCACCAGGGCCTGACCCTCGCGGCCATCGAGCGCTACGTCCGCCAGCTCCCGGAAGACCTCAGCCCCGAGGACCTCGCCCTGCACCGCGCCCTGGTGGCCAGCTGGGCGCCGGACGCCCCCGCCGAGCTCACCCGCGAGCAGCTGGAGCGTCGGGTGGGCCGCTCCCTCACCGGCTCCGACATCGACCGCCTGGAGGCGATGGACGTCCTCCAGCCGCTGACCGAGGGCGCCGACACCTTCCGCGTGGACCCGGCGACGCTGCACCTGGGGGTGCGGCTGCTGGAGGTCCCGATCGGCCTCGACACGCTGCTGGCCTCGCGCAAGGTGGTCCTCGACCACACCCGGTCGATGGCGCGGGAGCTCACCCGGCTGTTCCGCGACGAGGTCTGGGAGCCGTATCAGGAGGGCGGCCCGGACCCGGAGCAGGTCGAGACGATGAAGTCGCTGTCGGCGCACATGCAGCCGATGGTGGTGCAGGCGCTGGTGACGGCCTTTCAGCGGTCGTTGCGGGCCGAGCTCAAGGACTCGTTCCCGGCGGAGGAGTGAGCCGCGGCCGCCGTCAGCAGGCGCCGGGGCGGGCGTACAGCGTGACGCGCCCGCCGTGGACCTCGCTGCCGGCGCAGCGTTCGAAGTGCGCCCGCAGCGTGGCCCGCTTGACGCGCTCCGCGGCTTCCTGGTCGAGGGGCTCCCGGGCCCGGTCGTGGAGCACGATGATGCGGCGCTCGCCGAGCATGCGGGTGCGAATGGCCGACGGTGGCAGTTCGGTGCCGTAGAGCGTGCGGGAGGCGCGCGGACTCCGGTCCTGGGCCAGGTCGTTCAAGCCGTCGTAGGGAGATCCGCCCGGCAGCTTCCACACCCGGCGGCGGGCGGGGGTGAAGAGCAGCCCGTCGCCGGGGGCCGCGTTCGCGCGCACCGCGGCGGCGACCGCGGCGAGGTCGTCCTTACGGCTCTCCGGCGCCCGGATCTGCTGCCCCACCGGCACCGCCAGGACGATCGCCGACACCGCCGCGACCACCGCCGCGACCATCCTCACCAGGCCGCGCCGCTGCCACAGCGCATGCGCCGCACCGCCCAGCAGCAGCGCCAGCCCCGCGGAGGTGTGGAACACATAACGCTCCACGTACAGCGGCCTGGCCAGGGACATCAGCAGCAAGGTGACCTTCGGCGCAAGCAGCAGCGGCAGCGCCACCGCCGCCACCTGCCCCCTGGCCACCGCCGCGCACCCCACGCCGAGCGTCACCACGACGGCGAATCCCACCCAGATGCGCCACGACGGCCCGCCGATCCACGCCACCAGCTCCGCCTGCCCGGTGCTGTACGCCGCGAGCGGCGCCAGCCCCACCGCCACGCAGCCCACCGCCGCGCCCCAGGCACGCAGCACTCCGGCCGGCGCCCGGCGGGCGCACAGAGCGACGCCGTGGGCGACCAGGGCGAGTACGGCGAACTCGTGCACCAGGCACGTACCGAGGAGGACCGCGCCATACCCCGCCCAGGCGCCCGCGCGCCGCGCCTCGGCCGCATGCAGGAGCAGCACGGTCGCCCACACCACCCCCGCGCACACCAGCGCGTACGACCTCCCTTCCTGCGCGTAGCGCTGCGCGTCGGGCAGCAGCGGGAAGATGACGCCGGCGGCGAGCCCGGCGCCCGGCCCGGCGAGCCGGCGGCCGAGCACGGCGACGCCCGCCGCGGCGGCCGCGACGGCCAGAAGCGAGGGCAGCCGCAGCTGGATCAGCCCATCGCCGAAGACCGCGAACACCCCGTGCACCACGAGGTAGTAGAGCCCGTGCACCGCGTCGTAGTGCTCCAGGGTGCGCAGCAGCTCGGGCAGGCTGCGCTGGGCCATGTCGTATGTGACGGCCTCGTCGCGCCACATCGCACCCTGCCTGCCCAGTCCCCACAGCCCGAGGGTGAGGGCGAGTGCGAGGGGGATCAGGACGACGGCGGCGAGCGGGAGACGTTCCGGGGCGTCCGGTGCTCCGGGACGGGCGGTGGTGGGCTGCGGCGCGATCAGGCGCGAGTGCTGCGCGATGGCCATGACGGGACTCCGTTTTCGGCATGGGGAGGGTAGGGAAGCGGCCATGGGCCGATTGCAAGTGGGCGAGGTGGAAGCGCCGGTTTACGTCACGGCGCCGGGGTCACCAGCCGGGCCTCGTAGGCGAAGACCGCCGCCTGGGTGCGGTCGCGCAGGCCGAGCTTCTCCAGGATCCGGCCGACGTGGGTCTTGATGGTCGACTCGGCGACGACGAGCTGCGCGGCGATCTCCCCGTTGGACAGTCCCCGGGCGATGAGCGCGAGCACCTCGGTCTCGCGCTCGGTCAGATCGCCCACGCGGGTGCGCGGCGGCAGCGCATCGCCCGCCTCGGCGGCCGTCGTGCGCGCGAAGGTGCTCAGCAGGCGCTTGGTGACGGTCGGCGCGAGCAGCGCCTCCCCGGCGGCGACGATCCGGACACCGTCGGCGAGCTGCTGCGCGGAGGCGTCCTTGAGCAGGAAACCGGAGGCACCGGCGCGCAGCGCCTGGTAGACGTACTCGTCCTGGTCGAAGGTGGTCAGCACGAGGACATGGGAATCCGCGTCGGCGGCGACGATCCGGCGGGTGGCCTCCAGTCCGTTGAGGTTCGGCATCCGGATGTCCATGAGGACGACATCGGGATGCAGTTCCTTCACCTTCGCCACCGCCTCGCGCCCGTCGCGCGCCTCGCCCGCGACCTCGATGTCCGGCTGGGCGCCGAGCAGGACGGAGAAGCCCTCGCGGACCATCTCCTGGTCGTCGGCGATCAGCACCCGGATACTCATGCCGTCTCCTCCGCCACCGCCGACGCGGGCAGGAAGGCGACGACCTCGTATCCGCCGTCCGCGGTCGCACCGGTCGTCAGCTCGCCGTCCAGCATCGCCACACGCTCGCGCATCCCGGTGATCCCGTGCCCGGAGCCGGGGCCCGGCGGCCCTGGTTCGGTCTCCGGCACCGCGTCGGCGACCACGGGCCCGTTGACGATGCGCACCCCCAGGCCGACCGACACATACGCGAGCTCGACGCGCGTCTCGGCGCCGGGCGCGTGCCGCAGGACGTTGCTGAGACCTTCCTGGATGATGCGGAACGCCGACAGCTCGACGCCCTGGGGCAGTTCCCGGCGCGCTCCCGTGATCACCTTCTCCACCGGGAGCCCGGCCTGGCGGACATTGGCCAGCAGCCCGTCGAGCACGTCCAGGGTGGGCTGCGGTGCTTCGGGGGCGTCGTACAGCTCGTAGTCGGATATGCGGATGACGCCGAGGACGCGGCGCAGCTCGGCGAGGGCGGCGACGGCGTTCTCGCGGATGGTGGCGAAGGATTTCACCAGCTCGGGCGGCACGTTCTCCATCCGGTACGGGGCGGCCTCCGCCTGGATGGCGATGACGGACATGTGGTGCGCGACGACGTCGTGCAGCTCGCGGGCGATGGTGGTGCGCTCTTCGAGTACGGTGCGCTTCGAGCGCTCGATGACGGTGATCTCGTCCTTGGCGACGACCTCGCGCCGGGCGGAGGTCAAGCCGCGGATCAGGAGCGCGACGGTGAGCGCGACTGCCGAGCAGCCGGCGAACAAGGGCACGTTCGTGGCGTCGAGGGGCCGGTCGCTGATCTCCGTCGCCACGCTCGCCGTCACCGTGGCGACCAGCCACATCCCCACCGCGGTGGCGAGCGGGCTGCGTACGGCCACGATCACCATGATGACGAGGTGCGAGGTGAGGCCGGTCTCCGTCCACGGCCACGGGTAGAGCCAGCTGTAGGGCGCGACCGCGAAGATAAGAGCGAGGGACAGCCACCAGGCGGCCAGCGGACGGAAGAGAAGAAGAAGCAGCGGGAGCGCGGCAGCCAGCCCGACGAACACGCCTTCAAGATCGGTGCCGCCCTCCCACCAGTTGTCGCTCTCCAGCTTCCAGGACCCCCAGATCAACACCCCCGCCAAGGCGACGAGGGCGGCGTGCGGCAGCCGGCTGACGGCGCGCCGGCCCCAGCCCGGCAGCCGCTGCAGGACGCGGGCATCGGTGGACAGCTGCGGCAGCGGCCGCAGCGCAAGCGCGCCGACGTACAGGTTCCGCCACATCACGAGCAGGCCGCGCCACACCACGAGCACCGCGTCCCGGAGGATCGCCATCTCGGTGCGCGGCCCGGAGCGGTCGGCGCCAGTCGTCTTCTGCGTCGTCTCTGTCACACCGGAAACCGTAGGGCCGCGCCTCTCACCAGCACCTCCCCCGGCATACGGATATCTCCGCCTCCCTCTCAGGTACTACATGGATGACGCCGCCCTGGGCATCCATAACTGTGGCCGAAGTGACAAGGGTTGGCGAAGGTTTCACCCGGTCCAGCTAACCGCTCCGAGGCCCTCTTGCAGGGACGCGGCATCGGTTGTCATGCTCCTGCGAAGTGTCCGAATAGCGACGAACGGGGGGATGAGATGCGCCTTCGCAAGCGCGCCGTCGCCGCACTGCCCGCGGTCCTGGTGCTCGCCGGCCTGTCCGTGCCGGGCTCCAGCGCCTCGGCGGAACCGACGCCCACCCAGGGCGAGTTCAGCCTCGCGGGCGTCTCCTGGCCGAGCGCGCAGCAGCCCGCCGGAGCCGTGCAGATACGGACCAGAGCCGCCGGCACCGGCGCCTGGTCGCCCTGGCACACGCTCGACGTGACGCCGCGGCAGACCGAGTCGGGGACCCGTACCACCACCGAACCGCGCTGGACCGGACCCGCCGACGAAGCCCAGGCCAGAGTCGTCCGGGCCGACGGGTCCAGCACCCCGCTGCCGCGCGGGGCGCGGATCGAGAAGGTGAAGGAGCAGCCGGCCACCGGCGCGGCGCCGCGGCCGCTCGCCCGCAAGGGCGTCATCAAGACCCGCAAGCAGTGGGGCGCCAACGAGTCGTGGCGCGGGGACCCGCCCGAGTACGGCAGCAAGGTCGAGGCCGTCCTCGTGCACCACACCGTCGACAGCAACAGCTACGACTGCGCCGACGCGCCCGCGATCATCCGCGCGATCTACCGCTACCACGTGAAGACCAACGGCTGGAACGACATCGGCTACAACTTCATGGTCGACCGCTGCGGCCGTATCTACGAGGGCCGTTACGGCGGCGGCTCCAGGCCGGTGGTCGGCGCGCACTCGATGGGCTTCAACAACAACACCAGCGGCGTCGCCGTCATCGGCGACTACCGCAGCAAGGCCGTCCCGTCGAAGGTGACGTCCATCCTGGCCCGCTTCGCCCGCTGGAAGCTCAACATCGCGGGCTACCGGGCGAATCAGAAGGTCACCCTCGAGGCCGGCGTCAGCAACGGCAAGTACGACAAGGGCGACAAGGTGCGGGTCTACCGGGTGGCGGCGCATCGCAATGTGTACGCCACCTCCTGCCCCGGCGCGAAGCTGTACGGCAAGCTGGGGACGATCCGCAGCTCGGCGAGTTAAAGCACAGGGTCCGGGTGCGACGGCACCCGGACCCCGCCGCTCTCAGTCCGCGAAGATCTCGCCCTTCTCCGCCTTCTCCACGAGCAGCGCCGGCGGCTCGAACCGCTCCCCGTACGCCGCGGCCAGCTCGCGCGCCCGCGCCACAAAGCCGGGCAGCCCGCCCTCGTAGCCGTTGACGTACTGCAGCACGCCGCCCGTCCACGCCGGGAAGCCGATGCCGAAGATGGAGCCGATGTTGGCGTCGGCGATCGACATCAGCACGTCCTCCTCCAGCAGCCGGACGGTGTCCAGCGCCTCGGAGAACAGCATCCGCTCCTGCATATCCTTCATCGGCAGCGAGGCGCTCGGGGTGCCGAAGTGCTCGCGCAGCCCCGGCCACAGGCCGACCCGCTTGCCGCTCTCGTCGTAGTCGTAGAAGCCGGCGCCGCCCGAGCGGCCAGGACGCTCGAACTCGTCGACCATCCGGTCGATGACCGCCTCCGCGGGGTGCACCGCCCAGGTGCCGCCCTCCGCCTCGATCGCCTTGCGGGTCTCGTTACGGATCTTGCGCGGCAGCGTCAGCGTCAGCTCGTCCATCAGCGACAGCACCTTCGCCGGGTAGCCGGCCTGCGCCGCCGCCTGCTCGACCGACGCGGGCTCGACGCCCTCGCCGACCATCGCGACGCCCTCGTTGATGAAGTGGCCGATCACCCGCGAGGTGAAGAAGCCGCGGGAGTCGTTGACCACGATCGGGGTCTTGCTGATCTGGCGGACCAGGTCGAAGGCCCGCGCGATGGCCTCGTCGCCCGTCCGCTCGCCCTTGATGATCTCCACCAGCGGCATCTTGTCGACCGGCGAGAAGAAGTGCAGGCCGATGAAGTCCTGCTGCCGCTGCACGCCCTCGGAGAGCAACGTGATCGGCAGCGTCGAGGTGTTGGAGCACAGCAGCGCGTCCGGCTCGATGACGTTCTCGATCTCCTGGAAGACCTTGTGCTTGAGCGCCGGGTCCTCGAAGACCGCCTCGATGACGGCGTCGCAGCCGGCCACGTCGGCCGGGTCCGCGGTCGGGGTGATCCGGGCCAGCAGCGCGTCGGCCTTCTCCTGGCTCGTACGGCCCTTGGCGACGGCCTTGGCGCAGAGCTTCTCGGAGTAGCCCTTGCCCTTGGCGGCCGACTCCGCCGATACGTCCTTGAGCACGACCTCGATGCCGGCGCGGGCGCAGGAGTAGGCGATGCCCGCGCCCATCATCCCGGCGCCGAGCACGGCGACCTTGCGCACCTTGCGCTCCTCGATGCCCTGCGGGCGGGAGCGGCCGGCGTTGACGGCGTTCAGGTCGAAGAAGAACGCCTGGATCATGTTCTTGGAGATCTGGCCTGTCACCAGCTCGGTGAAGTACCGGGCCTCGATGACCTGGGCGGTCTCGAAGTCGACCTGGGAGCCCTCGACCGCGGCCGCGAGGATGTTGCGCGGGGCCGGGAAGGGGGCGCCGGAGGTCTGCTTCTTCAGATTCGCCGGGAAGGCCGGGAGGTTCGCGGCGAACTTCGGGTTGGCCGGGGTGCCGCCGGGGATCCGGTAGCCGGGCACGTCCCAGGGCTGGGCGGACTCCGGGTGCGCGTCGATGAAGGCGTGCGCCTTCGCGGTGAGCTCCTCGGGGGTCGCGGCCAGCTCGTGGATCAGGCCGTTCTCCAGGGCCCGCTTCGGGTTGTACTGGGTGCCCTGCAGCAGCACCTTCAGCAGCGCGTCGGTGATGCCGAGCAGCCGGACCGTACGGGTGACGCCGCCGCCCGCCGGGAGCAGGCCGAGCGTCACCTCGGGCAGGCCGATCTTGTAGCCGGAGGCGTCGAGGGCGACGCGGTGGTGCGAGGCCAGCGCGATCTCGTAACCGCCGCCGAGCGCCGCGCCGTTGATCGCCGCGACGACCGGCTTGCCCAGCGTCTCGATCTTCCGCAGCGCGCGCTTGACCCGCATGCCGGTCTCGAAGACGCCCTCGGCGTCCTCGGGGCGGGCCTTGACCATGTCCTTGAGGTCGCCGCCGGCGAAGAAGGTCTTCTTGGCGGAGGCCCAGACGATGCCGCGGACGGCGTCCTTCTCCTCCTCCAGGCGGTTCGCGGTGGCCTCGACGGAGGCGATGAAGTCGGCGTTCATGGTGTTCGCCGACTGGTTGGGGTCGTCCAGAACGAGGGTCACGATGCCGGACTCGTCCTGCTCCCAGCGGATGGTGTTGGTGTACGTCATGGTGCTCTTCAGACTCCGTATGAGAGGTGGACGAGGTTGTCAGAGGCGCTCGATGACGGTGGCGATCCCCATTCCCCCGCCCACGCACAGCGTGGCGAGGCCGTAGCGCTTGTCCTGCCGCTCCAGCTCGTCCACCAGGGTGCCGAGGATCATCGCGCCGGTGGCGCCGAGGGGGTGGCCCAGGGCGATGGCGCCGCCGTTGACGTTGATCTTCTCCAGCGGGATGTCGAGGTCGCGGGCGAAGCGCAGCACGACCGCCGCGAAGGCCTCGTTGATCTCGACGAGGTCGATGTCGCCGATGGACAGGCCGGCCTTGGAGAGGGCCTTGCGGGCGGCCGGGGCCGGTCCGGTGAGCATGATCGTCGGCTCCGAGCCGGAGACCGAGGCGGAGAGGATACGGGCCCGGGGGGTGAGTCCGTAGCGCTCGCCGACCGCGCCGTTGCCGATGGCGACCAGCGCCGCGCCGTCCACGATGCCGGAGGAGTTGCCCGCGTGGTGGACGTGCTCGATCTTCTCCACCCAGTGGTACTTCTGCAGCGCCACCGCGTCGAAGCCGCCCAGGTCGCCGATGTCCTTGAAGGACGGCTTGAGCTTCCCGAGCGAGTCGGCGGTGGTGCCGGGGCGCATGTGCTCGTCGTGGTCGAGGATGGTCAGCCCGCTGCGGTCCTTGACCGGCACGACCGAGCGGTCGAAGCGGCCGTCCTTCCAGGCCTCGGCGGCGCGCTCCTGCGACAGCGCGGCGTACTCGTCGACGTCGCGGCGGCTGAAGCCCTCGATGGTGGCGATGAGGTCGGCGCCGACGCCCTGCGGGACGAAGCCGGTCTCGTAGTTGGTCATCGGGTCGGCGAACCAGGCGCCGCCGTCGGAGCCCATCGCGACCCGCGACATGGACTCCACGCCACCGGCGAGGATCAGGTCCTCCCAGCCGGAACGGACCTTCGCCGCGGCCATGTTGACCGCCTCGAGCCCGGACGCGCAGAAGCGGTTCTCCTGCACGCCGGCGACCGTGTCCGGCAGGCCGGCGGCCATGGCGGCGATACGGGCGATGTCGGAGCCCTGGTCGCCGACCGGGCCGACGACGCCCAGCACGATGTCGTCCACCGCCGCCGGGTCCAGATCGGGGAAGCGGCGGCGGATCTCGTGGATCAGGCCGACGACCAGGTCGATGGGCTTGGTGCCGTGCAGGGCTCCGTTCGCCTTGCCGCGGCCGCGGGGGGTGCGGATGGCGTCGTATACGAACGCTTCGGTGCTCACGGTGTTGTGTCCAGCCTCTCAGGAGAGCAGGGAGCGGCCGATGATCTCTTTCATGATCTCGGTGGTGCCGCCGTAGATGGTCTGAATGCGGCCGTCGGTGAAGGCCCGCGCCACGGGGAATTCGGTCATATAGCCGTAGCCGCCGTGCAGTTGCAGGCAGCGGTCGGCGACGCGCTTCTGCAGCTCGGTGGCCCACCACTTGGCCATCGAGGCGTGCACGGCGTCGAGCGCGCCTGCGTTGTGCTCCTCGATGCAGCGGTCGATGAAGGTGCGGGTGACGGCGCACTCCGTCGCCATTTCGGCGATCTCGAAGCGGATGTGCTGGAACTTCGCGATCGGGCGGCCGAAGGCCTCGCGCTCCTTGACGTACGTCTTGGTGATCTCGAGGAGGTTCTCGGCGGCGGCGATGGCGGCGACCGCGATCGCCATGCGCTCCTGCGCGAGGTTCGTCATCAGGTGGATGAACGCGCCGTTCAGATCGCCGAGGAGGTTGGTTTTCGGCACCTTGACGTCGTTGAAGAACAGCTCGGCCGTGTCCTGCGCGTGCTGCCCGATCTTGTCGAGGTTGCGCCCGCGCTCGAAGCCCTCCATGCCGCGCTCGACGACGAGGAGGGAGAGGCCCTTGGCGCCGCCCTCGGGGGTCGTCTTCGCGACCACGATGACGAGGTCGGCGAGGATGCCGTTGGAGATGAAGGTCTTGGCGCCGTTGAGCACCCAGTGGTCGCCGGCGTCGGTGGCGGTGGTCTTGATGCCCTGCAGGTCGGAGCCTGCGCCGGGCTCGGTCATGGCGATGGCGGTGATGATCTCGCCGGAGCAGAAGCCGGGCAGCCAGCGGCGCTTCTGCTCGTCGGTGGCGAGGGCGGTGAGATACGGGCCGATGACGTCATTGTGCAGTCCGACGGCGAGACCGGAGGCACCGACGCGGGTGAACTCCTCGGCGAGGGCGACGGCGTACCGGAAGTCCGGCTCCCCGCCGCCGCCGTACTCCTCCGGCACCGCGATGCCGAGCAGCCCCTGCTTGCCGGCGGCGCGCCAGGCGTCGCGGGAGACGATGCCGTCGCGGTTCCACTGCTCGTAGTGGGGCGTGACCTCGCGCTCGATGAAGGTGCGGACGGTGTCGCGGAACGCGTCGTGTTCCTGGGTGAAGAGCTTTCTCTTCACAGCTGGTCCTCCTTGTTCAGGGCCGGTACGTTCCACTCCGCCGCGATCTCCGCGGCGTGTGCGCCCGGTTGGGCCGGGGGGCGGCGGACGGTGCCGGGGGTCTGCGAGAAGCGG
>NZ_JAAKZV010000114.1 GCF_011044975.1 Streptomyces coryli
CCCCCTTAGCGACCTCCGCCGCCTCCAGCTCCCCCAGCGGCGCCCCCTCCAGCCCAGTCACGTAGAAGGCGTCCACCGCATTCGCCCCCAGCGTCGACACATGCGCGCTACGCACCAACACCCCCGTATCCTCCAGCGCCCTCCCGATCCGATGCAGCAGCCCCGGCGCATCCTGCGCCCGCACCTCCAGCACCGTCGCGAGCTGTGAGCTGCCCGGCGCCACCGTCACCCGCGGCGGCGGTGCGTGCACTCCGCGACGCCGCCGCGGCCGGTACGCCTTCTCCCGCTCCGCCAGCCGTGCCTGGATGTCGAGCGAGCCCTCCAGGGTTCGTACGAGATCGGCGCGCAGCCGCCCCGCCTCCGGCAGCGAGCCGAACTCCGCCGCCACCCGCCAGCTCAGCAGCAGCACCGTCCGGTCGCCCCCGACATCCGGCAGCTCCACCGGGCGCAGCTCCGCCGACCGCACCGTCAGCCGGTGCAGCGCCAGCACCCCGGCCACCGACGCGAGCACCCCGGGCTGGTCCGGCAGCGCGATCCGCAGTTCGACGCCGACCGGCTCCTCGGCCTCCTCCTGCACCACCCCTTCGGTACGGGCCCGCAGCGTCAGCGTCGGCCCGTCGGTGCGCAGCGCCTCGATGGCGAGCCGTTCCTCCTCAGCCGTCGGCGCCGCGGACGGCGTCTGCTGCGGCGGGGCCTCGCCCGCCAGCGCCGCGGCCGCCCGCTTGACCAGCTCATCCACGAGCGAGCCGCGCCACGTCGACCACGCCGCCGGCCCCGTGGCGAGCGCGTCGGCCTCCGTGAGCGCGTGCAGCAGCTCAAGCGTCCCGGGGCTGCCGACCGCCTCGGTCACCACCCGTACCGTCGCCGGGTCGTCGAGATCGCGCCGGGTGGCGGTCCGTACGAGCAGCAGATGCTGCCGTACGAGCGTGGCCAGCACATCCGCGTCCGCCGCGTCGAAGCCGATCCGCTTCGCCATGTCGCGCGCGATGGTCTCGCCGACCACCGAGTGGTCCCCGGGCCAGCCCTTCCCGATGTCGTGCAGCAGCGCGGCGACCAGCAGCAGGTCAGGACGGCCGACCCGCCGCGTCAGCGCCGACGCCTGCACCGCTGTCTCCACCAGGTGCCGGTCCACCGTCCACCGGTGCACCGCATTGCGCTGCGGCCGGCACCGCACCCGCTCCCAGTCCGGCAGCAGCCGCGTGATCAGCCCCTCCGCCTCCAGCGCCTCCCACACCTCGACCGTGGACTCGCCCGCGCCCAGCAGCGTCACCAGCTGCTCCCGCGCCTCCGCCGGCCACGGCACCGGCAGCTGCCGGGACGAGGCCGCGAGGCGGCGCACGGCGTGCAGCGACATCGGCAGCCCGGCCTGCGCCGCGGCGCCCGCGGCGCGCAGCAGCAGCACCGGGTCGCGGTCGGGGCGCGCGGACAGCGCGAGCACTACCTCGCCGTCCTGCTCCACGACGCCCTCGGCGAGCGGGGCGCGGTCGGCGGCGTTACGGGCCGGCCCCTGCCGCCCGCCGAGCAGCCCGCGCAGCCGCGGGCGTGAACTGCGCGAGCGCAGCACCCGGTCGACCTCCCGCCAGGTCACATCCGCGGCATACGAAACCGTCCGCGCCGCCTCGTACACCTCCCGCAGCAGCGTGTCCGCGTCCAGCAGCCCGAGGTCGCGGGCCACCTGGTCCTGCTCCTGCAGCGACAGCCGGTCGGTGGCCCGCCCGGTGGCCAGGTGCAGCGCGTCCCGTACGTCCAGCAGGCAGGTCCGCGCCCGCTCGAGCCCCTCCCGCGGCGCGTCCGCCAGCCACGACGCGGCCACCGCCCGCAGCGCAGTGATGTCGCGCAGCCCGCCGCGGGCCTCCTTCAGATCCGGCTCCAGCAGGAACTGCAGCTCACCGTGGCGCTCCGCCCGCTCCTGCGTCAGCTCGCGCAGCTCGGGCAGCCGCTTGGCGGCCTGATTCCGCCACTCCGCCAGCATGCCGGTGCGCAGCCCGGCGGTCAGCCCCGCGTCCCCGGCCAGATGCCGGGCGTCGAGCAGCCCCAGCTGCACCTTGAGGTCCTCGCCGGCGGTCGACATGGCCTCACTGGTGGTACGGACCGAGTGGTCGAGGGCAAGACCCAGATCCCACACCGGATACCAGATCCGGTCCGCCAGCGCCGCCAGCCCGTCCTTCCCCCGCGACCCGTCGTGCAGCAGCAGCACGTCGAGGTCGCTGCGCGGCGACAGCTCCCCGCGCCCGTAACCCCCGACGGCCACCAGCGAGACGCCGTGCTGAGCGCCCTCCCCGGCCGCGTCGTGCAGCAGCGCCGCCAGCCACCGGTCGGTCAGCGCCGCCAGGGCGCTACGCCGCGGCGGCCCGGCCTGCGCCTCCTCATTGAGGAGCCGCAGCCGGGCCGCCGCATAGCTCTCGGGCGCGGACTCGCCGTCCTGTGCGTGCTGTTCGGTTACCGCCACCCGATCTCCTAACTCAGAGCGCGTCCGGCCCGC
This sequence comes from Streptomyces coryli, assembly GCF_011044975.1. Classification (GTDB taxonomy): domain Bacteria; phylum Actinomycetota; class Actinomycetes; order Streptomycetales; family Streptomycetaceae; genus Streptomyces; species Streptomyces coryli. The sequence continues at coordinate 2,483 of NZ_JAAKZV010000114.1, forward strand.
GCTCACCAGTACGTACTCGGACCGCCGTCTCCACGGGGACGGCCCAGACCTTGCCATCCCCGATCTTGCCGGTACGGGCCGCCTTGACCACGACATCCAGCAGCTGTTCGGCGTCGTCGTCCTCCACCAGAACCTCGATGCGCACCTTCGGCACCAGGTCGACGGTGTACTCGGCGCCCCGGTAGACCTCGGTGTGGCCGCGCTGCCGGCCGTAGCCGCTGGCCTCGGTGACCGTCAGCCCCTGCACACCGAAGGCCTGCAGCGCCTCCTTCACCTCGTCGAGGCGGTGCGGCTTGATGACCGCGGTGATGAGCTTCATGCCTCAACCTTCTTTCCCTGCGGGGCGGCCTGCGCCTTTTCCTCCTTGGTCGGCGGGGCCGGCACGCTGCTCGAGCGCGACCCGCCGCCGCCCGCACCGCTGAAGTCGTAGGCGGTTTCGGCGTGCTCCGCCTGGTCGATGCCGGAGACCTCGTCGTCCTCGCTGACCCGCATGCCGATGGTCTTGTCGATGATGAGGGCAAGGATGGCAGAGGCGATGAGGGAGTACGCCAGGGTGGCGCCGACGCCCGCGGCCTGCTTGCCGAGCTGGTCGAGGCCGCCGCCGTAGAACAGGCCCTGCGCGTCGGACTGCACACCGCCGGTGGCGAAGAAGCCGACCAGCAGGGAGCCGACGACGCCGCCGACCAGGTGCACGCCGACGACGTCGAGCGAGTCGTCGTAGCCGAACTTGTACTTCAGGCTCACCGCCATGGCGCACAGCACACCGGCGATGGCACCGACGGCGATCGCACCGAGCGGCGATACGGAGCCACCGGCCGGGGTGATCGCGACGAGTCCTGCGACCGCGCCCGAGGCGGCACCCAGGGTCGTAAAGGCACCGTGCTTGATCTTCTCGTACGCCAGCCAGGCGAGGATCGCGGCGGCGGTGGCGACCTGGGTGTTGACGAACATGACCGCGCCGACGCCGTCGTCGTTGCCCAGCCAGGACCCGGCGTTGAAGCCGAACCAGCCGAACCACAGCAGCGCGGCACCGAGCATCACCAGCGGCAGGCTGTGCGGCCGCATCGGGTCGCGGCCGAAGCCGACCCGCTTGCCGATCACCAGGATGACGCCGAGCGCCGCGGCACCGGCGTTGATGTGCACGGCCGTGCCGCCCGCGAAGTCGATCACGCCGAGCTCGAAGGCCCAGCCGCCGGCGCCCCAGACCCAGTGGGCGACGGGGAAGTACACGACGGTGACCCACAGGGCGATGAACAGCGCCCAGGCGCTGAACTTCACCCGGTCCGCGAGCGCACCGCTGATCAGGGCGGGGGTGATGATGGCGAACATCAGCTGGAAGACGGCGAACACATACACCGGGATGGTGTAGCCGTCCCAGAGCTGGGTGATCCCCAGGCCGCTCAGGCCCAGGTAGTCGCTGTCCCAGCCGATGATGGACCCGTGGTCGGTCCCGAAGGCCATGCTGAAGCCGTACAGCACCCACAGAATGGTCACGATGGCCAGGCTGATGAAGGACATCATCAGCATGTTCAGCGCGCTCTTGACCCGGACCATGCCTCCGTAGAAGAAGGCGAGGCCCGGCGTCATGACCATCACTAGTGCGGAACAGATCAGCATGAAGCCCGTGTTGGCGGCGGACAGCTTCGGCGCCTCTGCGGCAAGCGTCACGATGCCTGAGGACATCGGCATCTCCTCGTCGTCGGTACGGCCCGTGCGGGTAATCCCGATGAGGGGTGGAATTGGGGGCCGGAGTTGCGAAGAGGTTTCCGCAGGGCGGTTTCAGCCGGTGCCCCACCATGTTTCTGCGCCGTGACGAAGCCGCACGCGGTGTTACGACGGCATGAACTGCCGCGCGCCGGGCCGGGGGCCGCCGTACTCTCCAGTCGATCGCCGGAAGAGTCCGGGCATGAACCGGCCGCGGCGGTGGCCCGGATGACCTGGCGTGGGGGTGCCGAGTCGGGCTGTCGGGGCCGGCCGCCGCGGCCGGGGTCTGTTAGACCGCCTCCGCGGTCTCGGGGAGGTCGCGGGCCAGCTGGTCGGCAAGTTTGCCGATGGCACCCACCTCGCCGTAGTCCCGCACGGCGGTGCCGACGGTCTTGCGCAGCCGGGTGTTGACCCGCTCGGAACGAACGCTCTTCGCTATGCCGATCGCCTGCGTGGCGAACGCGGCGGCCTGCTCGGGCTCGCGCTCCAGCAGATGCACGGTGGCCATCCCGACGAGGTTCAGCGCATACGACCGCTGGTGCTCACGGTCGGCGGCGAACAGCTCGACGGCGCGCTCCATGACGGGCCGTGCGAGGGCGGCATAGGTGGGGCTGCGCCCGGCGACGTAGGCAAGGTCCCGGTAGGAGTGCGAATTCTCGCCGTTGAGCTCGGCCTCGGAGAAGAACCGGATCCAGTCCGGATCCTGATCGGCGGAGCCGATGTCGGAGAAGGCGTCCTCGGCCATCCGCACCGCGCGGTGGCACTTGTCGGGGTGGCCCATATTGGCGTACGCCCGGGCCTCCATCGCATACAGCATCGCCTGGGTGCGCGCGGTGGCGCAGTCCCGGCTTCCGTACTGCCCGAGGTGGATCAGCTCGAGCGCGTCGTCGGGCCGGCCCAGGTGGATCATCTGCCGGCTCATGGAGGACAGGATGTACGACCCGAGCGAGCGGTCGCCCGCCTCCTTGGCGGCGTGCAGCGCGAGCACGAAGTACTTCTGCGCGGTGGGCTGCAGCCCGATGTCGTAGCTCATCCACCCGGCCAGCTCGGCCAGTTCACCGGCGGCGCGGAACAGCCGCTTCTCGACGGCGGCCGGCTGGGTCTCCTGCAGCAGGTCGGTCACCTCGTGCAGCTGCCCGACAACGGCCTTGCGCCGCAGCCCGCCGCCGCACTGCGCGTCCCACTGCCGGAACATCACGGTGGTGGATTCAAGGAGGTCGAGCTCGGGGGCCGACAGCTTGTGCGGCCTGCCGTCACCGGAGGGGAGGTCGACGGGGCCGCTCGGGGTGGGCACGAGCCAGCGCTGCATCGGCTCGATAAGCGCGGGCCCTGCGGAGAGCGCGAGGGAGGTCCCGAGGAAGCCGCGCCGGGCGAGCATCAGATCGCTGCGCGAGAACTCGCTGATCATCTGCACCGTCTGCGGCCCCGCCCACGGCAGGTCGACACCCTGCCCGGACGGCGTGGGCCGCGCGGACCGCAGCCCTAACTCCTCGACGCCGACCACGCAGCCGAAGCGCTCGGAGAACAGCTCGGAGAGGATCCGCGGAATCGGCTCGCGCGGCTGCTCACCGTCGAGCCAGCGCCGGACCCGGGACGTATCGGTGGAAATGTGGTGGGCGCCCAACTGCCGCGCCCGCCGGTTGACTTGCCGCGCCAGCTCACCCTTGGACCAGCCACTGCGCATGAACCAGGAGGTCAGCTGCTCATTCGGGCGCTTGTCAGCGCCGCTCTGGCTGCTGCTCGTGCCGCCCACTCGTCACGCCCCCATCCGATCCAACTCCGGCTCACATGTCCGGCTCAGCCCCTGCCGCCGCTTGCCTCGGGCATATCCACCTGACGCATACCGCCGGGGCCTGTGCACTGAAAGTAATCCTACGATCACCTCTCCCGCGAGCGCGATCCCGGAAACGCCACCATTCGCCACCCCTACGAGTGAACACCCCGGCGTCCGTGCGCGGTTGACTTGACGAGCAGCGATGGAAAGACGGGTGGAACGAGGCAAGGATTAGGCGCACTCCCCGCCGCGCGCCACCCCTGTGCGCCACTTCGCGCCGCCGGTCTGACTCCCCGACGACGCTGAGTTACCGAGACACTGCTATGAGTAAGGCCGGTGCAGTAACCACCGGCAGCGGAGACCCGTTGGAGGGGGCATGGGCTTCACGATCGGCGGCATCCGGGGCAGGGGCCTGACGGAGCGACGCCCCACCCGGCGCGCCCGCGCATCCGAGTGCACCGCGGTGGCCGAGTACACCGGCCTCTGGGGCTGGGACGTCCAGGCGGGCGCCCGCCTGCTCCGCGGCGAGTGCTCCTGCGACCGCTCGGACTGCGCCTCCCCCGGCGACCATCCACTGGACTACGCACCTGTGATCAAGGCGGGCACCACGCTCGACGACGTCACGACGGCCTGGACGCAGACCCCGGGCGCCACCTTGCTGCTCCCCGTGGGCGACCACTTCGACGTCCTGGACGTCGCCGCCCCGGCCGGCCACCGCGCGCTGGTCCGCCTGGAGCGGATGGGCCTCCCGCTGGGTCCGGTGGCGGCCACCCCGGACGGCCGGGCGCACTTCTTCGTCGCCCCGGGCGCGGCGGCGGACCTGCCGCAGCTGCTGTACCGCACGGGCTGGGACGACGCGGAGCTCGACCTCCGCTGCCTCGGCGCGGGCGACTACGTCACCGCGCCGCCGTCGGAGGTGTCCGGGCAGGGCCCGGTCCGCTGGCTGCGCCCGCCGACGCTGGAGACGGCGGGTCGGCCGCCGCATGCGCGCTTGCTGCTGGGCACGCTGGCTTACGTATGCCACCGGTCGGCGGCGGCCTGAAACGCCGACGGGCTTGATGCGGCGCAAGTCGCGCCACCATCAAGCCCGTCCGGCCCGCGGGCGGAGCCCGCTGTTGGACACGAGCGAGGACGACGCGCTGTCAGTCCCCGATCAGGGCGTCCACGAACGCCTCGGGCTCGAACGGCGCCAAGTCATCCGCGCCCTCACCCAGACCCACGAGCTTCACCGGCACGCCCAGCTCCCGCTGGACCTGCACCACGATGCCGCCCTTGGCGGTCCCGTCGAGCTTGGTCAGCACGATGCCCGTAATATCCACGACCTCGGCGAAGACCCGCGCCTGCACCAGCCCGTTCTGCCCGGTGGTCGCGTCCAGCACCAGCAGGACCTCCCCCACCGGACCGAGCTTCTCCACGACCCGCTTCACCTTGCCCAGCTCGTCCATGAGCCCGGTCTTGGTGTGCAGCCGCCCCGCCGTGTCGATGAGGACGACATCCGCGACCTCCGAGATGCCCTCCTTCACCGCGTCGTACGCGACCGACGCCGGGTCGCCGCCCTCCGGTCCGCGCACCGTACGCGCGCCGACCCGCTCGCCCCACGTCTGCAGCTGATCGGCGGCCGCGGCCCGGAAGGTGTCGGCGGCGCCCAGCACCACGGAGCGCCCGTCGGCGACGAGCACCCGCGCCAGCTTGCCGGTGGTGGTGGTCTTGCCGGTGCCGTTGACGCCGACCACGAGCACCACGCCGGGCAGTTCCTCGCCGTCCGCGCTGACGCCGCCCTCGGTGGCCACGGCCCGCTCCATGTCGGGGCCGACCAGCGTCAGCAGCTCGTCGCGCAGCAGCGTCCGCAGCTCCTCGGGGGTACGGGTCCCGAGCACCGCGACCCGCTCGCGCAGCCGCTCCACCAGCTCCTGGGTCGGCGCGACGCCGATGTCGGCGCCGAGCAGGGTGTCCTCGATCTCCTCCCATGTGTCCTCGTCGAGGTGATCACGCGAGAGCAGCGCGAGCAGGCCCTTGCCCAGCGCGTTCTGCGAGCGGGCGAGCCGGGCCCGCAGCCGTACGAGACGGCCGGCGGTCGGCTCCGGGACCTCGAGCTCGGGCGCGGCCGGCGCTTCCGGCTCCGCGACGGCGGTGCCGCCGCCGGCCGGCAGATCCACCTCCTCGATGGTCCGCCGCGGCCCCTCGGCACCCTCCCCGGCCTCGTCACCGACCGCCGGTTCGGCAGGCTTCGGACGAGAGATCTCTGGGGCTTCCGCAGGCGGAGGCGGCAGCTGCTTCTTCCGGCGCGAGCCGACGACGAGGCCCGTAGCGGCCCCGATGCCGAGCACGGCGATGACGATGGCGATGATGAGGATTTCCATAACGCAACCCAGTATCGCCCGCCCATGGACTCTTCGCGGAACCGCCGCTACCTTCCGCGCCGTGACTGCCCCACTGAGCACCCTTCGCCTGAATCTGACCTACCCCGACGAGCCCTCCCCGGCCGAGCTGTCGGACCGCTACCGGGCCGCGATCGACCTCGCGGAGTACGCCGACGCGCACGGCTTCATCACCGCCCAGGTGGAGGAGCACCACGGCGCCGCCAACGGCTGGCTCCCGGCCCCGCTCACCCTCGCGGGCCTCATCCTCGGCCGGACGAAGAAGATCACCGTCATGGCCAGCGCCATCATCGGCCCGCTCTACGACCCGCTCCGCCTCGCCGAGGAGCTCGCCGTCCTCGACCTCGCCAGCGGCGGCCGGATGATGACCGTGTCCGGCATCGGCTACCGCCCCGAGGAGTACGAGCAGCACGGCGTCGACTGGAAGAACCGCGGCGCCGCCCACGACGAGGTACTGGAGACGCTCCTCAAGGCGTGGACCGGTGAGCCGTTCGAGTACCGCGGTCGCACGGTCCAGGTCACCCCGCGCCCGTACACCCAGCCGCACCCGCTGCTCCTCGTCGGCGGCTCCTCCAAGCCGGCCGTCCGCCGGGCCGCCCGCCTCGGGCTGCCGTTCTTCCCGTCCTCGCACCAGCCGGCGCTGCAGGACTACTACGAGGAGAAGTGCGCCGAGTACGGCACCGAGGGCTGGGTGCTGATGCCGCCGGAGCGGGTCCCGCTGCTCCACGTAACGGAGGATCCGGACCGCGCCTGGGCCGAGCTCGGCAAGCACTTCATGCACGAGGCGACCATGTACGCCTCGTGGCAGACCTCGGACATCAAATCCGCGGTGAAGTCGCAGGCCGTCACCGTCGACGAGCTGCGCGCCGAGGGCGTCTACCGCTTCGTCTCCCCGGACGAGGCGGTCGAGGAGGCCCGTACCGGCAATGTCGTCCTGCACCCGCTCTGCGGCGGCATGCCGGTCGACGAGGCGTGGCGCTCGCTGCACCTCTACGCGGAAAAGGTGCTGCCCCGACTCGACGACAAGAGCGCCTGAGCCGGGGCAGCGGGTGGTGCGAGGAGAGGGGCCGCGGGGACTTAGCCCATCTCCTCCAGCGCCTTGCCCTTCGTCTCCGGCACCCACTTGAGGATGAAGGGGATCGAGAGCACGGCGAAGACCGTGTAGATCACGTACGCACCGGAGAGGTTCCAGTCCGACAGGGACGGGAAGCTGACGGTGATCGCCCAGTTGGCGATCCACTGCGCCATGGCGGCGATGCCGAGGGCGGCGGCGCGGATCCGGTTCGGGAAGATCTCGCCGAGCATCACCCAGACCACCACGCCCCAGCTGAGGGCGAAGAAGAGGACGAAGGAGTGGGCGGCGACGAGGGCGATGGTGCCCTCGGTGTGCGGCATCGAGATCTTGTCGCCGGTGCCGGTCTTGGCCGAGAACGCCCAGGCGGCGACGCCGAGGGAGACCGCCATGCCGACCGAGCCGATGAGGGCGAGCGGCTTGCGGCCGATCCGGTCGACGAAGAGCATCGCGATCACGGTGCCGACGATGTTGATGATCGACGTCGTGAACGAGTAGAAGAACGAGCTGTTCGGGTCGATGCCGACCGACTGCCACAGCGAGGAGCTGTAGTAGAAGATCACGTTGATGCCGACGAGCTGCTGGAAGACCGAGAGCCCGATGCCGATCCAGACGATGGGCAGCAGCCCGGCCTTGCCGATCAGGTCCTTGAAGGAGGACTTGTGCTCGCTGCGCATCTGCGCGTCGATCTCGGCGACCTTGGCGTCGAGGTCCACGTCGGGCGCCTCGACCTGCGCGAGCACGGCCTGAGCATCGGCGATCCGGCCCTGCTGGATCAGCCAGCGCGGCGATTCGGGGATACGGAAGCTGAGGACGCCGTAGGCGATCGCGGGGATGACGCAGACGCCGAGCATGACCTGCCAGACCTCGAGGCCGAGCAGGGTGCCGCGCTGGTCGCCGCCGGCGGCGTTCAGCAGGCCCCAGTTGACGAGCTGGGAGATGGCGATGCCGACGACGATGGCGCCCTGCTGGAAGGACGCGAGCCGGCCGCGGTACTCGGCCGGGGCGATCTCGGCGATGTACGCCGGGGCGATCACCGAGGCCATGCCGATGGCGACGCCGCCGAGGAACCGCCACACGGCGAGGTCCCAGAGGGCGAACGGCAGCATGGAGCCGACGGAGCTGATCGCGAAGAGGATCGCGGCGATGTGCATCACGCGGATGCGGCCGATGCGGTCGGCGAGCCGGCCCGCGATGGCGGCGCCGAGCGCGGCGCCGATCAGAGCGGCGGCGATGACCTGGGCGAGCAGCCCGGAGCCGACGTCGAACTTGCCGCGGATGCCCTCGACGGCACCGTTGATCACGGAGCTGTCGTAGCCGAAGAGGAAGCCGCCGAGGGCGGCCACTCCGGCGAGGAAGATTACGTGGCGGAGGTGGGCGGGGCGCCCGCCGCCGGCGGACGGGCCGGAGGTCCGCGATATGTCTACAGCGCTGGTCACCGTTGACTCCTGGAACATGAAGACGACGTTGCCGACACTATGCCTTCAAGTTTCAAAGTCAAGAGGCTCAATGGAACGAATTTCAGGGCCCAGACGTTGCGTTTGTGTTCATTAGTTGAACGGAAGCGGCGCTCGGCCCTCAGCTGAGCCGCTGACTGATGACCTTCGAGACACCGTCGCCCTGCATCGAGACGCCGTAGAGCGCGTCCGCGACCTCCATGGTCCGCTTCTGGTGCGTGATCACGATCAGCTGCGAAGCCTCCTGCAGCTCCTTCATGATCCGGATCAGCCGCTGCAGGTTGGTGTCGTCCAGCGCGGCCTCGACCTCGTCCATCACGTAGAAGGGCGAGGGCCGGGCCTTGAAGATCGACACCAACATGGCGACGGCGGTCAGCGACCGCTCGCCACCGGACAGCAGCGACAGCCGCTTGACCTTCTTGCCCGGCGGCCGCGCCTCGACGTCGACGCCCGTATTGAGCATGTCCTCCGGGTCGGTGAGGATCAGCCGCCCCTCACCACCCGGGAAGAGCCGCGCGAAGACGCCCTCGAACTGCCGCGCCGTGTCGTGGAAGGCCTCGGTGAAGACCTGCTCCACCCGCTCGTCGACCTCCTTGACGACCTGCAGCAGATCGGCGCGGGTCTTCTTCAGGTCCTCGAGCTGCTCGGTGAGGAACTTGTGCCGCTCTTCCAGCGCCGCGAACTCCTCCAGCGCCAGCGGGTTGACCTTCCCCAGCTGCTGATAGGCCCGCTCGGCGGACTTCAGCCGCTTCTCCTGCTCGGCGCGCACGAAGGGCACCTGCCGGTTACGGGGATGCTCCGGGTCCTCGGGAAGGGTCTCCCCCTCCGCGGCCGGCGACGGCGGCACCAGCTGGTCGGGCCCGTACTCGGCGACCAGCGCGCCCGGCTCGACGCCGAGCTCCTCCAGCGCCCGCCCCTCCAGCTGCTCGATCCGCATCCGCTTCTCGGCGCCCAGCACCTCGCCGCGGTGCACGGAGTCGGTGAGCTTGTCGAGCTCCTGCCCCAGCTGCCGGGCGGTGTTGCGCTGCGCGGTGAGCTCCTGCTCGCGCACGCCCCGGGCGCGCTCGGCGGCGGCGCGCTCCTCCTCGGCGCGGGCGAGGGAGACCTCGACGTGCCGCAGCAGCTGCCGGGCGCCGTCGGCGACGGCGGTGGCGACGGCGGCCTCGTGCCGCGCCCGCGCGCGCCGCTGCTCCGCCCGGGCGCGCGCCTCGCGCTCGGCGCGTGCGGCCCGCTCGAGCCCGTCGGCGCGCCCCGCGAGGCCCTTCACCCGCTCCTCGTTCGTACGGACCTGGAGCCGGGCCTCCATCTCCGTCTGCCGGGCGTTCGCGCCGTCGGCCGACAGCCGGTCGCGTACGGACGTGTCGGGCTCCTCCTCGGCCGGCAGCGCCTCGAGCGCCTCCAGCTTCGCCTCGAGCTCCGCGGCCTCCTCGGTGGACTTGGCGAGGGCCTCCTCGGCCTTCCCGACAGCGGCGGCGGACCGCTCGGCCTCCCCGGCCGCGGCGCGGGCGGCCCCGCCCAGCCGGCCGAGCTCGGAGGCGGTCTGCGACCGCTCCCGGTCGGCGGCGCTGCGCTGCGCGGCGATCTCGTCGAGCGCGGTGACGCGCTGGGCCCGCTCGTCGGTGGCGAGTCGTTTCCGCTCCGCCAGCCGCTCGCACTTCGTCTCCAGCTCGGCGAGCTCCGCGGCCGCCTCGTCGACGGAGGCCTGCACCTCGAGGAGGCTGGGCGCGCCCGCCGAGCCGCCGTGCGCGAAGTGGGCGGCGAAGACATCGCCCTCCGCGGTGACGGCGGTCAGCTCGGGCCGTACGGACACGAGGTCCTCGGCATCCTCCAGCGTGGCGACGTAGACCATCCCGCCCAGCAGCCGCCGCACCGCGGGCAGCAACTGGTCGGGCCCGCCGACCAGATTGGCCAGATGCCGCACACCCGGCGGCAGCGTCGCGTCGGGCACGGACGCGTACGGGGCATCGCCCACGATCAGTCCGGCCCGTCCGGCGTCGTGCTTGCGCAGCAGCCGCAGCGCGTCCGCGGCCGAGGCGGGCCCGGAAACGGCGATCGCGTCGGCGGCGGAGCCCAGCGCGGCCGCCACGGCGACCTCGTATCCGGGGGCCACGGTGAGCAGCTCGGCCGCCGGGCCGAGCAGCCCGACGAGCTTGTCCCGCGCCTCCAGCAGCGTCCCGGTGCCGTCCTTGCGCCGCAGCCCGAGCGCCAGCGCGTCATGCCGCGCAGAGGTCGCCGCCCGCGCCCGCTCGGCCTCCGACAGCTCGTCGCGGGCCGCGCTCAGCTCGGCCTCCGCCGCCGCCAGCGCCGCCTTCGCGTCGTCGTGCCGGGCGGCCAGCTCCGCGTCCCCGGCCTCGACCCCGTCGACCTCGGCCCGCAGCGCCTCGTACGCCTCCTGCGCCGCTACGGCCCGCTGCCGGGCCCCGTCCTGCGAGGAGACCAGCCGGTCGATCTCCGCCTGCGCCGAGGCCGCCCGCCCGCGGGCCGCGGTGACCTGCCCGCTGAGCCGCGCAAGACGCTCCCGCCGGTCGGCGATCGACCGGGCCGCGTCCTTCAGCCGCCGCTCCTCCTCGACCAGCGAGCGCTCCAGCTCGGCGCGGTGCGAGACGGTGTCGTCCAGGGCGTTCTGCGCGGCCTCCAGGGCCGCCTCCAGCTCGGCCTCCTGCTCCCGGATCCGGGCGGCCTCCCGCTCCATGTCCTCCGGGTCCCGGCCGCGCCGCTCCTCGGGCTGCGCTTGCGTGGCGGCACGTACCCGCGCCTCGGCCAGGCTTACGGTCCCGCGCACCCGCTCACTGAGCTGACCCAGCTCGTGCCAGGTCTCCTGGGCCGCGCGCAGCCGCGGGGTCAGCGCCCGCACCTGCTCCTCGAGCTCCGCCTCCCGCTCCTGCGCGGCCTTCAGCTGCGCCTCGGCGGCCTCCTTGCGCTCCTTGAGCGCGGCCTCGTCGGCGATCTCGGCGGCGAGCGCCTCGCGCAGCTGCACGAGGTCGTCGGCGAGCAGCCGCAGCCGCGCGTCCCGCAGGTCGGCCTGGATGACCGCGGCCTTACGGGCCACCGCCGCCTGCCGCCCGAGCGGCTTCAGCTGCCGCCGCAGCTCGTCGGTGAGGTCCTGGACGCGGGCGAGGTTGGCCTGCATGGAGTCCAGCTTCCGCAGCGCCTTCTCCTTGCGCTTGCGGTGCTTGAGGACCCCGGCGGCCTCCTCGATGAAGGCCCGGCGGCCCATGGGGTCGGCGTGCAGCACGCCGTCGAGCTGGCCCTGGCCGACGATGACGTGCATCTCGCGGCCGATGCCCGAGTCGGACAGCAGCTCCTGGATGTCGAGGAGCCGGCAGGTGTCGCCGTTGATCTGGTACTCGCTGCCGCCGTTGCGGAACATGATCCGCGTGATGGTGACCTCGGCGTAGTCGATGGGCAGCGCGCCGTCGGAGTTGTCAATGGTCAGGGAGACCTCGGCACGGCCAAGGGGCGGCCGGCCCGTGGTCCCCGCGAAGATGACGTCCTCCATCTTGCCGCCGCGCAGCGACTTGGCGCCCTGCTCGCCCATGACCCAGGACAGGGCGTCCACGACGTTGGACTTGCCTGATCCATTGGGGCCGACGACGCAGGTGATGCCCGGCTCGAAGCGCAGGGTGGTGGCCGAGGCGAAGGACTTGAACCCGCGGAGAGTCAGGCTCTTCAGGTGCACGCTGAGCTCTCCTCCGGCGACGAATCTCTCTGATCTGTTCGCCGGAGACTCTATCGTTCCCGTCCGTTTCACCGGGGAACGTGCAGGGCACATCAGATGTAAGGGTCACCGCCCGGAGGCGAGACAAACAGGAAACCGGCACAACCGGCTGAAGCGCTCAGAAATGACGAAGGGACGCCGAAGCGTCCCTTGCACAAAACTTTCAAGCGGCTGACGTGCCAGCACTGACTCCGCGTGCGGGTTTCACCGCGGAGTGTCAGGTGAGCGCAGGCTCCGCCTGGGGTACGTCGACGTTGTCGAACGTCATTTCGCTGTGTGCGGCGGCGGCCAGCATGTCGTTCTCGGCCTGGATGCGGACGAGCTCGGACTCCAGGTCCTGGACACGCTGCTGAAGCCGTCGCATCTCGGCGAGAAGTCGCGGGTCAGTGCCGCCGACGTAACCGAGAAGCGCCTTTGCCATGATTGATGGTCCTCCACAATGAGTGACCGACCGAGCGGTGTGGGTCGTGAGGGATTAGGCACCCGCGTCGTCTGGTTTTGCTGGATGACAGCCATGCCGAACAGCACGGGTGCGCGGGGCTTCCAGCGTCTCACCAAAAAGTTTGACGGTCAACACGATCACGCCCCGCAGCCACGGATCGCCCGGTATACAGGGCACCCGGGGGGCACTGGTGATCTCCACTCCGCTCTTGCGCGGCAGCCTCCCACGACCGGGCGCGGTTGGCAACCAGCAGTTCAGAACCGGTGTCGCCGGCCCTCTCAGCGGATGTCGAAGGTCGGATAACCGCCCCGCGGGGTATCCCAGATTTCCGTGACGCCATCGACCCGCCCGGGCGTGTCGCCCTCCTCCAGCCACGCCAGCAGGCGCTCACACGCCGCACGCTCCCCCTCCGCCACGACCTGCACGCGGCCGTCGGGGAGATTCGAGGCAAAGCCGGTCAGGCCGCCGATCTCCAGGGCGGTGGCGCGGGTGAACCAGCGGAAGCCGACGCCCTGGACGACCCCGCGGACCCAGGCAGTGAGGCGAACAGTCTCGTTCATAGGCGCAAGGTAACCGGCCATTTCGCGGGAATCACATCAGCCCCATCCGGCATGGCGTACGGTGGCCGGTCAAATGGATCGCCCGAATGGGTGACAATAGGGGTCGGGTGTTGACACTATCAACCTCCGTCACCCCTGACTCAGCCGCCTAGCCATGTAAGGAACGATCCGGATGGGACGCCACCGCCGCTCCGCCGACGAGCCTGCTGCCGTTCCCACCCCGCGGACCGGCGAGCGGGGCCAGCACCGCAAGCAGAGCGCCGCGCGCGCGGGCATGCTGGGAGCCTCCGCCGCCGTCGCGGTGGGTGCGCTCGCCATGGGCTCCGGGCTGCTGGGCAGCAACTTCGACCTGGCGCCGAGCGGTGGCGACGGCAAGGTGACGGCCGGCGGAGGCGCCAAGCCGAGCCTGGAGAGCCAGCAGATCGACCCGGACGACGTGGAGCCGCGCGGTTCGGAGTCGGCGAGCCGTGAGGACTCCCGCTCGCCGCTGCCGTCGTCGTCCTCCCCGTCGGAGAAGAAGACGTCGGAGAAGCCGAGCGCGCCGTCCTCGTCCTCGAAGCCCACGGACTCCGAGGAGTCCAAGAGCAGCACCCCGACCCGTACGCCCTCGGAGAAGCCCTCCACCAAGGCGCCGGCGCCGGAGCCGACGAAGTCCGCCTCGAAGACGCCGAGCGCCACCACCTCGGCCGAGCAGACGGTGCTGACCCTGGTGAACCAGGAGCGCGCCAAGGCCGGCTGCCAGCCGGTGAAGCTGGACCCGGCGCTGGCGTCGCTGGCCGGTGGCTTCAGCGAGGACATGGCCAACCGCGACTTCTTCGACCACACCGACCCCGACGGCGACGACCCCTGGGACCGCGCCGAGGCGGCCGGCGTCGACAACCTCGGCGGCGAGAACATAGCCCGCGGCCAGGCGAACGCGCAGTCGGTGATGGACTCGTGGATGCAGAGCGAGGGCCACAAGGCCAACATCCTGAACTGCGACTTCAAGACCCTCGGTGTCGGCGCGTACTTCGCCGACGGCGGTCCCTGGTGGACCCAGAGCTTCGGCTACTGACGGGTCAGCGGGGGCGCGGGGGCCGCTGGCAGCGCGGGCAGTAGTAGCTGGACCGGTTCATCCAGGGCCGGCGCCGCATCGGCGTGCCGCAGCGGCGGCAGGGCTCGTCCTCGCGGCCGTAGGCGTCCAGTGAGCGCTCGAAGTAGCCGGACTCACCGTTGACGTTCACGTAGAGGCTGTCGAAGCTCGTGCCGCCGACGTCCAGTGCGGCGTTCATCACATCGCGGACGTGCCCGACCAGGGTGTTCGTCACCGGGCGGGTCAGCGTGGCGGTCGGGCGCTCGTAATGGAGCCTGGCGCGCCAGAGCGCCTCGTCCGCGTAGATGTTGCCCACCCCGCTGATCAGGGACTGGTTCAGCAGTGCCCGCTTGATCGTCGTACGGGACCGGCGCAGCGCCGCGTGGAAGGCCGCCTCGTCGAAAAGGGGGTCGAGCGGGTCGCGGGCGATGTGGGAGATGGCGTCCGGCAGGCCGTCGGGGTCCGTGTCGTGGAGCGAGAGGCCGCCGAAGGTGCGCTGGTCCACGAAGCGGAGCTCCGAGCCCTCGCCGTCACTGAAGCGCACGCGGATGCGCAGATGCTTCTCGTCCGGGGTGTCCTCGGGCTGGACCAGGATCTGGCCGCTCATGCCGAGGTGGGCCAGGATCGCCGCGTGAGCGTCGGCCAGCGGGAGCCAGAGGTACTTGCCGCGGCGGGCGGGCTCGCCCACGCGGTGCCCCTTCAGGCGGAGGGCGAAGTCCGCGGCGCCGGCGGGGTGCCGCCGGACCGCGCGGGGGTGCAGCACCTCGACGTCGGCGACGGTGCGACCCGCCACCCAGCGAGCCAGCCCGCGGCGGACTACTTCAACCTCGGGCAGCTCGGGCACCGGGTCCCCCTCTTCGATCCATCCCGCCGCGCGGCTAAGCCGACGCGGCGTCCGCCCTGGCCGCCTCGTCCGCGGCAGAGCGGATCGCCCGCCACGCCGTCTCGGCCGCCTGCTGCTCGGCTTCCTTCTTGCTGCGGCCGGTGCCGGTGCCGTACGCGACACCACCGACGCGGGCAGCAGCCGTGAAGGTCTTCTCGTGGTCCGGGCCGGTCTCGGTGACCAGGTACTCGGGCACGCCGAGACCCTCGGCCGCCGTGAGCTCCTGCAAAGAGGTCTTCCAGTCCAGGCCCGCACCGAGATTCGAGGAGTGCTCGATCAGTGGGTCGAAGAGCCGGTGCACCAGCTCCGAAGCCGCGCCCAGGCCCTTGTCGAGGTAGACCGCACCGATCACGGCCTCCAGGGTGTCGGCCAGGATCGACGCCTTGTCGCGCCCGCCGGTGCCCTCCTCGCCCTTGCCCAGGCGGATGAAGAGGCCCAGCTCGAGGCCGCGGCTCACCTCCGCGAGCGCGCGCGAGTTCACCACCGCGGCCCGCAGCTTGGCCAGCTGGCCTTCGGGCAGGTCGGGGTGGGTGCGGTAAAGCGTGTCCGTGACCACCAGGCCGAGGACCGAGTCGCCCAGGAACTCCAGGCGCTCGTTGGTGGGCAGCCCGCCGTTCTCGTAAGCGAAGCTGCGATGTGTCAGCGCACGCGCCAGAAGGGCGGACTCGACTTCATAGCCGAGCCGCCCTTCCAAGAGCGCGTGGGGCTGGGTCGTGCTGTCGTCCGACATACGCCGCATCCCCTGCCGGTCAGACCTCGAGGACCTGGCGCTTGTTGTACGTACCGCAGCTCGGGCACGCGATGTGCTGCTGCTTCGGCTCGTGGCAGCGCTCGCACGCCACCAGGCTCGGGACCGCAGCCTTCCACTGCGAACGGCGGTGGCGCGTGTTGCTGCGCGACATCTTCCGCTTGGGAACAGCCACGGCTACTTCTCCTGGTTCTCGCCGGCGCCGTCGCCGGCACCGTTCACGTCGATATCCTTCAGCGCCGCCCACCGGGGGTCGGCTGCTTCATGCTGGTGGTCCGGGTCGTCCGCCAGCCGCGCTCCGCATACGGAACACAGACCCGGGCAGTCTTCCTGGCACACCGGCTGCAGCGGCAGTGCGAGCACCACCGCGTCGCGCAGCACGGGCTCGAGGTCGAACAGGTCGTCCTCGAGGTGGTACGACTCCTCCTCGTCGTCCTCCTCCTCGTCCGCGCCCTTGAGGGTGCGGCCCTTGAAGTCGGACTCCGGGTAGGAGTACATCTCCTGGAAGTCCACATCGAGCTCTTGCTCGAGCGGCTCCAGACACCTTACGCACTCACCCGTCGCCTTGGCACCGGCGGTGCCTGTGACGAGCACCCCCTCCATCACCGACTCGAGCCGAAGCTCCAGCGCGACGGGGGCACCCTCCGGGACTCCTATGACCTCGATCCCGAGGTCCTTCGGAGCCGGCACGGAACGGTCCATACGCTGCATGGCACCGGGGCGCCGACCCAGCTCGCGGGTATCGAATACGAGCGGGCTGCGGTGGTCCAGACGGCCTTTCACAGCGATGAGCTTCTTCCGTACACCCTGCGTGCGGGCAGGGACGAGTGACGCGAACATTCAGGATACCCGGACGGGGCCTCAAGACCCAATCGGGGTGGATCACAGCTCAGCGGCCGCCGTCCTGGCCTTCCTCGTAGCGGCGCAGCTCGTCCAGATTGATCATGCTGGTGTCGAAGAGCGAGGTCTCGTCGAGGGCGGCGGCCTGCTGGTGCTGCGGCTGCTGGTGCTGGCCGTAGCCCTGCTGATCGTAGGTCTGCTGCTGGTAGCCCTGGTCGTAGCTCTGCTGCTGATAGGCGGCCGGGTCGTAGCCGCCCTGCTGCTGGTACGGGTCCTGGTACGGCTGGTAGCCGGCGCCCGCGTCGTAATAGGCGGGCTGCTGCTCCTGCCGGGGCTGGGCGTGCTGAGGCTGCGGCTGCGCGTGCTGGGGCTGCGGCTGCTGCGTCTCCGGGCGCTCGGCATAGTCCGCGAGGAAGCCCTCCTCGCTGCCCGTCTGGTGCGGGATGAGCGCGCGGTCGCGCTCCTCCGAGCCCGCGATGTGCGCGGTCAGCTCCTCGATCGGCTTGGCCCGGCCCTCGAGCTTCTGCCGGCCGCGGCCGACCGCCTCCAGGGTCTTGGACAGCACCGCCTCGAAGGCGCCGAACTGCTTCTCCACGTATTCGTCGGCCCGCCGCCGCAGCGTCTCCGGGTCGTGGCTGCGCTCGGGAGCCTCGTCGTAGCCAGGGTCCTGCGCGTTCGGGTCGTACTGCTGGTCGTAGTCGGCGACGCCGTCGTCCATGCCGAGCAGCTTGGCGCGGCCGCGGTCGACCGAGCCGATCGTCTTGGTGAGGACGACCTCGAAGTTCGCCAGCTTGCTGTCGACGTAGTCGTCGGCGGCTGCCCGGACCTCCTCCGCCTCGGCCTGCGCCTCGGCGAGGATCCGCTCGGCCTCGGCCTGGGCGCGGGAGGCGACCTCGGTGTGTGAGATCAGCTCCCCCCGCTGAGCCTGCGCCTGCTCGATGATCCGCTCGGCCTCCGCCCTGGCCTGCTCGACGACCTGCTCGCGGCCGCCGATCAGCTCCTGCGCCTGGGCGAGCGAGCCGGGCAGCGCCTGACGTACTTCGTCGAGCAGCTCGAGCAGCTCTGTGCGATTGATCACGCAGGATGCCGACATCGGCATGGAGCGCGCGCCTTCGACGGCGGCGACGATGTCGTCGAGCTTCTTCTGTACGTCCATGGGGGATGACTCTACGGCTATTGCCTCAGCGCTGTGCCAGGCGTTCGGCAAGAGCGGACTGGATGATGGGCGGCACGTACGCCGAGATGTCGCCGCCCCACGCCGCGACCTCCTTGACCAGCGACGACGACAGGAAACTGTGGGTGGGATTGGTCGGGATGAAGAGGGTCTCCACGCCGGAGAGGCCGTTGTTCATCTGGGCCATCTGCAGCTCGTAGTCGAAGTCGCTGACGGCTCTGAGGCCCTTGACGATGGCGGGGATGTCGCGCTGCTTGCAGAAGTCGACGAGGAGGCCGTGGTACGACTCGGCCTTCACATTGCCGTATTCGGCGGTGACCTGGCGGATCAGGTCGATCCGCTCGTCGACGTCGAAGAGGCCCTTCTTCGACTTATTGATCATCACCGTGACGTAGACCTCGTCGTACAGCTTCGAGGCGCGGGCAATGATGTCGAGGTGTCCGTTGGTGATGGGGTCGTAGGACCCCGGACAGACGGCGCGGCGCACAGGTCGTTCCTCGCTCTCCGGTCCGGTCGTGAGGGTCATGAGGCGGCGCGACCGTACCAGAGGGTGCCCTCGCCGTAGCGACGGTCACGGAGGGCTTCGAAACCCTCGGGCCACTGGAACGCACCGCCTCTGGTGCTGCGTTCCACGGTGGCCAGCGCATCGGCGGCTAGCCAGCCTCCGGTACGGAGTGTGACCAGGATCTCGCAAACCGACTGGTCGGTCACTTGGTACGGCGGGTCGAGGAAGACGATGTCGTACGGGTCGCCGGGCGGCGGTCCGGCGGCGACCTGGGCGGCCTTGGCGGCGCGGATTTCCGCGCCCGGGAGGGCCACCGACTTCGCGTTGGCGCGGATCGTACGGACGGCCTTGGCGTCGGCCTCGACGATGAGGGCGTGGGCGGCGCCGCGGGAGAGCGCCTCCAGGGCTACAGCACCCGAGCCGCCGTAGAGGTCGAGGACGCGGGCGCCCTCGACGCCGTGCAGGGACTCCCAGGTGGAGAAGAGGGCCTCGCGGGCGCGGTCGGAGGTGGGACGGGTGCCGGTGCCGGGGGGCACCTGCAGGCGGCGGCCACCTGCCGTTCCGGCGATCACGCGGGTCATGGAACCAACGTTATCCCTTGTCCAGGTACTGCTCCCGCTCCTCGTCCAGCAGGGCGTCCAGGGCCGTACGGAGATCCGGATACCGCTCCAGCTCCGGGTCCTCGGCGACGATCGCCGTCGCCTCCTCGCGGGCCGCCTCGATGACCTCCTCGTCGTCGATGACCGAGAGCATCCGCAGGCTGCTGCGGGTGCCGGACTGGGCCTGGCCCAGGACGTCGCCCTCGCGGCGCTGCTCCAGGTCGATGCGGGAGAGCTCGAAGCCGTCGAGGGTGGCGGCGACCGCGTCCAGGCGGGCGCGGGCGGAGGTGCCCTCGGGCATCTCGCTCACCAGGAGGCAGAGGCCGGGGGCCGAGCCGCGGCCGACGCGGCCGCGGAGCTGGTGCAGCTGGGAGACGCCGAAGCGGTCGGCGTCCATGATCACCATGACGGTGGCGTTCGGGACGTTCACGCCGACCTCGATCACCGTGGTGGCGACCAGGACGTCGACCTCGCCGGCGGCGAAGCGGCGCATGACGTCGTCCTTGGCGTCGGGCGGCATGCGGCCGTGGAGGTATTCGAGGCGGAGGCCCTGGAGGGCGCCGTTCGACAGCTCGTCGGCGATGTCCAGGACGGCGAGCGGCGGGCGCTTCTCGGCCTCGTCCTCGGGGCTCGCCTTCTTCTTCGCGGCGGCCTTGTCGTCCTCGTCGTCGCCGATGCGGGGGCAGACCACGTACACCTGGTGCCCCTCCCCCACCTCCTCGCGGATGCGCTCCCAGGTGCGGGCGAGGAAGTGCGGCTTGTCCTTGGCGGGGACGACGTGGGTGGCGATGGGCGAGCGGCCTGCCGGGAGCTGGTCGAGGACGGAGGTCTCCAGGTCGCCGAAGACGGTCATCGCGACGGTGCGCGGGATGGGGGTGGCCGTCATGACCAGCAGATGCGGGGGCTGCTTGCCCTTGGAGCGGAGCGCGTCGCGCTGCTCGACGCCGAAGCGGTGCTGCTCGTCCACGACGACCAGGCCGAGGTCGTGGAACTGGACCTTGTCCTCGATGAGCGCGTGGGTGCCGATCACCAGACCGGCCTCACCGGTGGCCAGGTCGAGGAGCGGCTGGCGGCGCGCTGCCGTACCCATCGAGCCGGTGAGGAGGACGACCTTGGTGGCGTCCTCCGCGCCGCCGAGCATGCCGCCCTGGGCGAGCTCGCCCATCATCTCCGTAATGGAGCGGTGGTGCTGCTGGGCGAGCACCTCGGTGGGGGCGAGCAGCGCGGCCTGGCCGCCGGCGTCGACCACGGCGAGCATGGCGCGGAGCGCGACCATCGTCTTTCCGGAGCCGACCTCGCCCTGGAGGAGGCGGTGCATCGGGTGAGCCGTGGCGAGCTCCGCGAAGATCTCCTCCGAGACCTTGCGCTGGCCGTCGGTGAGGGTGAAGGGCAGCCGGGCGTCGAAGGCGGCGAGGATGCCGTCCTTCTTCGGCACCCGCGGTACGGCCGGGAGTTGGCCCTCCGCGGCGCGGCGGCGGGCGAGGGCGACCTGGAGGACGAAGGCCTCGTCCCATTTGAGGCGCTCGCGGGCGATGGCGATGTCGGCCTTGGTGCGGGGGCGGTGGATCTTCAGGAGGGCTTCGGGGAGCGTGGCGAAGCCGCGGTTCGCGCGGAGCGCGGGCGGGAGCGGGTCGATGACGCCCTCCCAGTTCGTGGACTCCATGGTGTCCAGCACCACGTCCACCGCCTGCTGGATGCGCCAGGAGGCGAACTGGCGGACCGCCGGGTAGATCGGCAGCAGCTGGTTCGCCCACTCGTCGGCCTCGGTGCCGTCGCCGTCGGCGGCGAGCAGCTTGTAGTCCGGGTGGGAGAGCTGGCGGCGGTGGTTGAAGACCGTCACCTTGCCGGCGAAGAGGGCGCGGCGGCCGGGGGGCAGCTCCTTCTGCGGCTTGAACGCGCCCTTGCCGAAATAGACGAGGGTGAGGCGGCCGCTGCCGTCCGTGATCACGACCTCGAGGCGGTGGCCCCTGCCGGAGCCGAGCATCGCGGACTTCTCGACCTGGGCAACGACGGTGGCGTGCTCGTCGACCTCGAGGTCGGAGAGGCGGGTGAGCTCGCCGCGCTCGGCGTATCGCCGCGGGTAGTGGTGCAGCAGGTCGCCGACGGTGTGCAGGCCGAGATGCTCGGCCATGACCTTCGCGGTGCGGTCGCCGAGGGTTTTCTTGAGGGGCTCGTCCAGGGCCGGCATGCGGTCCATTTCACACCATCGGTGTGACATGGGGAGTGAGGGCGGGTCACTCCACCCCGATGAGGAGCGGCGCTCCCTGGCGGTCCGGGGCGCCGCCCTCGTAGACCACGGTGTCGACGGCGAGGTGGTGCTGCTGGACGTGGGTCTCCAGCCGCGCGGCCAGGCCGGCGGGGGCGTTCGGGCCGATGACGAGCGTGACGAGCTCGCCGCCGGCGGCGAGCATGCGGTCGAGGACGCGCTCGGCGGTGGCCGCCAGGTCCTTGCCGATCACGGCCACGTCGCCGTCGATGATGCCGAGGGCGTCGCCCTCGTCGCAGATGCCGGCGGAGGTCCAGGACTGGCGCTCGGCGAGGGCCAGTTCGGCGTAGCGGGTGGCGCCGGCGGCGGACGTCATCGCGACGACGTCCTCGTCGAAGCGGTGGTCCGGGTCGTGTACGGCGAGGGCCGCCACTCCCTGCAGCGGGGACCGGGTGGGGATCAGGGCCACGCGGATGCCCTCGGCCCGCGTCTGCTCCACGGCGACCGCGGCGGCGTGGCGCAGGGCGGGGTCGTTGGGGAGCAGGACGACCTCGCGGGCTCCGGTGCCCCTGATCGCCTGCGCGATCTCGCCGCTGGGCGGGGGCTCGCCGGGGTG
>NZ_JAAKZV010000115.1 GCF_011044975.1 Streptomyces coryli
GGGAAAACCCCTAGTCCCGCAGCGCCAGCTGCAGCGCTGCCCGCAAATGCCCCTTGCTCTCCGCCAGTAGCCGCGTCGCGGTCATCGCGTCCACGCCCCCCGCGATCACCAGGATCGCGTCCTTCACCTCGCCGCCCGTAGCCGCCAGCGCCGCCTCGATCTCCGCGTCCGCGGCGCCCGTCGCCAGCGCGACGATCCGTCGCGATCGCGCCCGCAGCTTGTCGTTCGATGCCCGCACGTCGACCATCAGATTCCCGTACGTCTTCCCGAGCCTGATCATCGTGATCGTCGAGATCATGTTGAGCACCAGCTTCTGCGCCGTGCCCGCCTTCAATCGCGTGGAGCCCGCGATCAGTTCAGGCCCCACCACGACCTCGATGCCGTGGTCCGCCGCCGCGGCCAGCGCCGAGCCGCCGTTGCAGGACAGGCCCACCGTCAGCGCGCCGCGCGCCCGCGCGTGCTCGACCGCCGCGATCGCGTACGGGGTGCGGCCCGAGGCCGAGATGGAGACCACCGTGTCGTCGGGGGTCAGACCGATCCGGTCCAGTTCAGCGGCCGCGAGCTCGCGGCTGTCCTCCGCGCCCTCCACGGAGGTGCGGATCGCGCCGTCGCCGCCCGCGATCACCCCGATCACCTGCCCCGGCGCGGTGTTGAACGTCGGCGGGCACTCGCTCGCGTCCACCACCCCGAGCCGCCCCGCCGTGCCCGCGCCGATGTAGATCAGCCGGCCGCCGCGCGCCATCCGCGCCGCGGCGGCGTCGATCGCGGCCGCGATCACCGGCAGTTGGGTGGCGACGGCGCCGGGCACGGTGGCGTCCTCGCCGTTCATGATCTGGGCGATCTCCAGCGTCGGCAGGCGGTCGATCTCCGACAGCTCCGGCCGGAAGGCCTCGGTGGTCATGGACTCCAGCTGGCGCCGGAGATCGGCCGGTTCAGCGGTCGAGGGCATGTGGGAGCGGCTCTTTCGATCCGGGTGCAGGGGAGGTCGGTGGTGCAAGGCGAAAGGCCTTCTGCGGCGAGCGGTCCGGGCTCAGCCGCGCGTCGGCCGCGGGCTGTGCCGGTGGGCCAGCGCCTCGTAGGACGCCGATAGAGCCGGTGCGGCTCTCTCGTAGGTGCGCTGGGCGACGCCTATGAAGAGACAGTCCACCACGAGCAGCTGTCCGGTACGCGATGACATCGCCGCGGGCCGCAGCTCGCTCTCCCGGCCGGTGGAGGTGGTCAGCACATGGTCGGCGTACTGCGAGATGGGGCCGTCGGGGCGGCCGGTGATGGCGATCGTGGTGGCGCCGTGGTCGAAGGCGACGCGCAGCGGCTCGATCACGTCGACCGTGCGGCCCGAGTGGGTGATGGCGATGGCCACGTCCCCGGCGCGCAGCTGCACGGCGTTGGTGACGGCGAGGTGCGGGTCCACGGGCGCGTGCGCGATGGAGCCGATGCGCAGCAGCTTCTGCACCAGGTCCTGGCCGACGAGGTTGGACGCGCCGATGCCGTAGACGTCGATGCGGCGGGCCGTGGCCATGGCGGCGACGGCGGCCTCCAGCTGCACCGGGTCGATGCCGGCGGCGGTGTCCGCGAGGGCCTGCTGCTCATCGCGGGCGAGCTTGACGATCACGTCGGCGACCGGGTCGTCGACAGCGATGTCGGCGGTGACCGACGGGGCCTGGCCTGCCTCCTGCTGGGCGGCGGCCGCGGCGAGGGCGAGGCGCAGGTCCCGGTATCCCGGATAGCCGAGCAGCCGGGCGGTGCGTACGACGGTGGCCTCACTCGTGCCCGTGCGCTCCGCGAGCCCCGTGACGGTGAGCGCGGCACACCCAGCCGGGTCGCCGGCCACGGCTTCGGCGACCCGCTGCATGGAGCGGGTCATGGACGGCGCCACCGTGCGCACCTTGGCCGCCAGGGCGGCAGGGGCGGGCGGCGCGACGGCGCTGCCGCTGGAGGTACCGGAGGTGAAAGTTTCCTTCACGCTGTAGCTCACAGGTGAAAGGTATTTTCAGGTGTGTGCGGGAGTCAACCCCTCCTCCCGTACCGGGAGTCGCCGGACGGCACTTCGTGGACAATGGAGACATGGAGATCGAGCAGGCGCTGCACGTGGCCAGAGCGCTGGTCCTGGCGGATCTGACGTCCGGGGACATCGCGGGGCCCGACGTCGTCTCGCTCCTGGAGGACTCCGTCACCCACCGCCGCTGGTGGGCCGAGCAGTGGCCCGAGGGTGTGACCTTCGTGGCCGGTCTGGTGGCGCAGGACGTACAGGATTCGCTGCTGGAGCGCTACGGCCGCTGGCCGCTCTGCCCGGTCTGCGCGGATACGGACGAGGGCGGCCCGCACGCCCTGGTCGTCGAGCCGGAGATGGGCCCGGATCCGCACTGGGTCTGCGGCGAGACCGGCACCACGGTGGCCGCGGTCGGCCGGCTCCCGGCGGTCAAGTGATCCGCCGGTGATCTACATCGACCCGCCGTCGTGGCCCGGCCACGGCCGCATGTGGTCCCACCTGGTCAGCGACGTCTCGTACGACGAACTGCACGACTTCGCCGAGCGCCTCGGCGTCCCGCGCCGCGGCTTCGACGGCGACCACTACGACGTGCCGTCGCGGCTGTACGACAACGCGGTGGCACTGGGCGCGAAGCCGATCGGCAGCAAGGAGCTGGTGGGACGGCTGACGGAGGCGGGCCTGCGGCGGCGCAAGCGGGGCGGGCGGCGGGACTGAGGGGCGCGCGTCGAGGTTCGGCGGCGGCCCTGTCGCACCCCGAGCGCCGCCACCCCGACCGCCGCCGTCAGGACGGCTTCCGTGCTCGCGTACGCCCTCAGCCGTCCACCAACTGCCGCCACTCCCGCACCGCGTCCGCCGACACCGCCGCGTCCCAGCCGTCGGGACGGACCGCGCTGCCGATGTGGAAGGCATCCACGCCCGCCGCCCGCAGCGGAGCCACGTGCTCGCGGTGGAGGCCGCCGCCCGCGAGGATCCGCGGGGCGTAGCCCGGGTCGCCGGCCATCGCCCGCGCCGCCTCGGCCGTCAGGACCGGGAGGCCGGTCGCGACGCCGGCAGCCGAGCCCGCCGTCAGGTACGTGTCCAGGCCCGGCGTCTCCGCCAGCTGCTTGCGCAGCACCTCGCGGTCCGCGGCCCGGTCGATCGCCCGGTGGAAGGTCCAGTGGCAGCCGTCCAGCGCGGCGGCCAGCTCGCCCACCGCGGCCATGTCCGCCCGCCCGTCCGCGTCCAGGAAGCCGAGCACGAACTCGTCGGCCCCGGCCGCCCGCAGCTCTCCCGCCGCCGCCACCAGCGCCGATACATCCCCCGCCGCAAAGCCGTCAGCCGCCCGCAGCATGACCCGCACCGGGATCTCCACGGCCGCCCGCACCGCCGCAAAAGTCGCCACCGACGGCGTCAGGCCGTCCGCGGCCATGTCGCTGACCAGCTCGAGCCGGTCGGCCCCGCCGGCCTGCGCGGCGGCCGCGTCCGCGGCGTCGAGGGCGATGACTTCGAGCAAAATTGGTCTAGACATGGCGCCCAGAATGTCACATCCCGGAGAATGGCGTCCATGAGCGACGCCGCCCGCACCGCCCTCCTCACCCGCTGGAACGCACTCGGTCTCCCGGCCCCGTACGGACAGAAACTCCTCGACCGCTGGGCCGAGCCGCACCGGCGCTATCACGACACCGCTCACCTCGCCGCCGTCCTCGCCCGCATCGACGAGCTGGCCGGCCATGCGGCGGATCCCGATGTCGTACGCCTCGCCGCCTGGTTCCACGACGCCGTCTACCGGCCGGACCGCACCGAGAACGAGGAGCGCAGCGCGCACCTGGCCGAGGTCGCGCTCACCGAGGCGGGCCTGGCCGCGGGCGACGTCGCCGAGGTCGCCCGTCTCGTCCGGCTGACCGTCGCCCACGACCCGGCCGCCGGGGACCGCAACGGCGAGGTCCTCTGCGACGCCGACCTCGCGGTGCTGGCCGGGACGCCGGAGGACTACGGGGCCTACGCCGCCGCCGTCCGCGAGGAATACGGCTTCGTGCCGGACGACGCCTTCCGCGAGGGCCGCGCCGGGGTACTGCGCCAACTGCTCGCGCTGCCACGGCTGTTCCGCACCCCGTACGGGCAGCGGGAGTGGGAACAGCGCGCCCGCCACAACCTCACCACCGAGCTGGAGCTGCTCGGCGGCGGCTCTCACTCCCCCAGGTAGGCCGCCACCCCGTCCAGCGCCCGCTGCAGGCCGAAGGCGAAGTCGTCGAACTCGTCGGCCTCGTCCGCCAGATCCGCGTCCAGGTCGTCGAAGGCCCCGTCCGTCACCGCCGCGCGCAGCGCCGGCAGCCGGCCGTTCTCGGTCACGCGGGCGAGGAACTTGCCGTAACCCGCCAGCCGCTGCGCCGTGCCCGCCGGGTCCTGGCGCATCAGCGCCACGAGCGAGAGCTCGCTCCTGACCAGGCCGCTGACCAGCAGTGAGACCGCGACCTTCTCGTCGTAGCCGAGGCCGGTGTCCGCCAGGGCCTGCAGGGACTGGTCCAGCCAGGCCAGCTGGTTCGGCGTGACCGGCGGGCCGTGCGCCGCCACCAGGGGGATCGCCCACAGGTGCGTGAGCAGCGATTCGCGCATCGCCGTCGCCCAGTGCTCCAGCGCCGGCCGCCAGCCGGTGGCGTCCGCCGGCAGCGGCACGGGCGGGCCGATCGCGGCGTCCACCATCAGCATG
This sequence comes from Streptomyces coryli, assembly GCF_011044975.1. Lineage (GTDB taxonomy): Bacteria > Actinomycetota > Actinomycetes > Streptomycetales > Streptomycetaceae > Streptomyces > Streptomyces coryli. The sequence continues at coordinate 4,677 of NZ_JAAKZV010000115.1, forward strand.
ACGAGCTCGTCCTTGGTGGCCACATAGCGGTACAGCGCCATCGTCGAGGCGCCGAGCTCCTTGGCCACCCGGCTCATCGACACCGCCTCGATGCCTTCGGCGTCGGCCACCGCGATCGCCGCCGTCACGATGCCGTCGAGGGTGAGGCCGCGCTTGGGGCCCTTGTGCGGCCGGTCGCGCAGGCCCCAGGCGACTTCGAGGCTGGCGGGGAAGGCGGCGGGGGAATCGGCTGAGGCATCGGCGGGCGGATCGCTCTCCATGGCGGCAGTTTATGCCATACGCAGTACCGTGTATGCTCTACGCAGTAGCGCGTATGGCATACGCAGAAGGAGTCCGGCACCCATGACCCCACCCTTGACCCCACCCGCCATCGAGGCCCGCGGCCTCACCAAGTCCTACGGAGACGTCGCCGTCCTGCGCGGCATCGACCTCTCCGTCGCCCCCGGCACCGTCTTCGCCCTGCTCGGACCGAACGGCGCCGGCAAGACCACCACCGTCCGCATCCTCGCCACGCTCCTCACCGCCGGCGGCGGCACGGCCCGTATCGCCGGGAAGGACGTCACCGCCGAGCGGTCGGCCGTCCGCCGGGCGATCAGCGTCACCGGCCAGTACGCGGCCCTGGACGAGGAGCTCACCGGCGCGGAGAACCTGCGGATGATGGGCCGGCTCGCCGGTCTGTCCCGGGCCGCCGCCCGCACCCGCGCCGACGAGCTGCTGGGCCGCTTCCGGCTCACCGACGCCGCGAGCCGGCGGGTGGGCACGTACTCCGGTGGCATGCGCCGCCGCCTCGACCTCGCCGCCTCGCTGGTCGGCGAGCCGTCCGTGATCTTCCTCGACGAGCCGACCACCGGGCTCGACCCGCGCAGCCGGCAGGAGGTGTGGGAGCTGGTGGCCGGGCTCGCCGACGCGGGCGTGACGGTCTTTCTCACCACCCAGTACCTGGAGGAGGCCGACCGGCTCGCCGGCCGGATCGCGCTCATCGACGGCGGGCTGATCGTCGCCGAGGGCACGGCCGCCGAGCTGAAGCGGCGGGTGTCCGGGGAGCGGCTGGATCTCGCCTTCGCCGGGCGGGGGGCGTACGAGGAGGCGGACCGGCTGCTCGGCGATCTCGTCGTCCGCCGCGAACCGGACGAGCTGCGGCTCGGCGTGGCGACCAGCGGCCGCGCCGAGCACGTCCGCGAACTCCTCGACGCCGTCGACCCGGACCGCCGCCTCGTCGAGCGCTTCGCGGTCCACGAGGCCAGCCTCGACGACGTCTTCATGACCCTCACCGCCAAGGAGCCCGCCCATGTCTAACGCCCTCACCATGACCGGCCGTTCGGTCCGGCTCAGCGCCCGTACGCCCGACGCGCTGATCACCGCGCTGGTGATGCCGGTGATGCTGATGTGCGTCTTCGTCTACTTCTTCGGCGGGGCGATCGAGACCGGCGGCGAGTACGTGCAGTACGTGGTGCCCGGCGTGCTGATCCTGTGCGCGGGCTTCGGCGCCGGGAACACCGCCATGGCCGTGGCCAGCGACATGCACAACGGGATCATCGACCGCTTCCGCTCGATGGACGTCGGCGGCCGGGCGATCCTGGCCGGGCATGTCGCGGCCTCGCTGGCCCGCAATCTCGCCGCCACCGCCGTGGTCTTCGGCGTGGCCATGGCGATCGGCTTCCGTCCGCAGGCGTCGGCGGCCGGCTGGCTCGCGGCGATCGGCGTGCTGGTCTGCTACATCATCGCGCTGTCCTGGCTGGCGGCGGCGGTGGGCCTGGTCGCCAAGTCCCCCGAAGCGGCAGGCGGCTTCACCTTCTTCATCGCCTTCCTGCCGTACCCCTCCAGCGGCTTCGTCCCGGTCGACACCATGCCCTCCTGGCTGCGCGGCTTCGCCGAACACCAGCCGGTGACGCCGGTGATCGAGTCGATGCGCAAGCTGCTCCTCGACCAGCCGGTGGGCGGCAGCGGGTGGCAGGCGGTCGCGTGGTGCGCGGGGATCGCGGTGGTGGCGGTGGCCGCGTCGGGGGCGCTGTTCCGGCGGCGGACGAGCTGACGAGTCCCGGGGACCCCACACTTCAAGTGCAACGTTGGTTGCACTTTTTACAATCACCGTTGTACTTTACGTGTCATGGCCGGTCCGGCCATCCGCCCCACCATCCGCAGCTGACCTGACCTGGGAGTCCCCGTGTTCATCGCCTACGCAGTCGTCGCCGCCCTGCTCACCGTCGCCCTCGCCGCCTCCGCCAAGGCCACCTTCGCCACCGACGGCCAGGTCGCCGCCGACCTGACCCGGATGGGCGTCCCGAAGGCATGGCTGCCGCGGCTGGCCGCCGTCAAGCTGGCGGGCGCGGCGGGCCTGCTCGCCGGCCTGGCCGTCCCCCTGGTCGGGGTCGCGGCCGCGGTCGGGGTCGCGCTGTTCTTCGCCGGCGCCGTCGCCACCCACCTGCGGGCCCGTGACTACACGTTCGCCCCGGCCGCCGTCCTCGGTGCGCTCGCCGTCGCCGCCCTGGCGCTGCGGGTGGTGTCCGCGTGAGGGCTGGAGCTAGTCGCGGACGGCCGCCGGCACCTCGGTGTCAGCGGGTACCTCCGACGCCGCCACCAGGCGCGTCTCGCTGCGCGCCGTACGCGACGCCACCGCCACCGCCGCGACCGCCAGGGCCGCGAGGATCGCGCCGGTCCAGGCGGTGGAGCGGTAGCCGAGGCCCGCGTTGATGACCAGGCCGCCGAGCCACGGGCCGACCGTGTTGCCGACGTTGAAGGAGGACGTGGCCGTCGCGCCGGCCAGCGTCGGGGCGCCGTTGGCGATGTTGAAGACGCGGGCATTGAGCGCCGGTGCGGTGGTGAAGGCGGCCAGGCCCAGCAGGCCGGAAAGGATCACCATCGCGATCGGGTAGTCCGCGAGGAAGGTGGCCAGGATCAGCACCACGACCGTCGCCGACAGGCCCGTATAGAGGGTCCCGAAGAGGTGGTCGTCCGCCACCCGGCCGCCGATCGTCGTACCGATGAAGGCGCCGACACCGAAGAGGGCGAGGACCATCGGCACCCAGCCCTCGCTCAGCCCGGAGACGTCCTCCAGCAGCGGCGCGAGGTAGGAGAAGAAGGAGAAGACCGAGGCCGCGAAGAGCGCGACGGTGCCCATCGCCAGCCAGACCTGCGGATTGCGGTAGACCTGCAGCTCGGCCTTCAGCCGCGGCGGCTCCTCGCCGGGCTTGCGGTCCGTCTTCGGTACGAGCGTGACCACACCGACCAGCGCGACCAGCGTCATCACGGTCACCGCCCAGAACGCCGACCGCCAGCCGAGGTGCTGGCCGAGGAAGGCGCCGCCGGGGACGCCGGCCACGTTGGCGACGCTGAGGCCGCCGACGATCACGCCCATGGCGCGGGCGCGGGCGTCGACCGGGACCATGGAGATCGCCACGGCCGCACCCACCGCCCAGAAACCGGCGCAGGCGAGGGCGCTGATGACGCGGGTGGCGAAGAGCAGCGCATACGAGTCGGCGACGGCGCCGACGACGTGTCCGGCCGCGAAGACGATCAGGAGACCGATGAGGGTCGTACGCCGCGGCAGCCGTATCGTCCCGGCCGCGAGCAGCGGCGCTCCGACCACCATGCCGATCGCGAAGGCCGAGATCAGCAGGCCGGCGTCCGGGATCGAGACCCCGAGGTCGTCGGCGATCGGCGGCAGCAGGCCCGAGAGCATGAACTCGGACGTGCCGAGCGCGAAGACGGCGAGGCCGAGGACGTAGACGGCGACGGGGAGCTTGCGCTTCGCGGGCAGGGCTGAGTCAGGCACGGCAGCGGAGTGGGACATGCCTGCGCAAACAATGGCTGCGGGCTACATCATTCCCGCACCGCTGCCCACCTGCGGAAATTCACTTACTGGACACCGTGCAGCCGCGCGTGCAGCCCGCGGATCTCCTCGGTGAGCTCTGGGGCGGGCCCCGCGGTCTCGATGCCGGGCGCGATCGCCTGGACCGGCAGCCCGGCGACCGGGGCGGGGGCGACGCCCCACTGCTGGAGCCAGCCGACGAGCTGCTCGGTGCTCGCCGCGTACACGATCCGCCCGAGCCCGACCCAGGCGTGCGCGGCGCTGCACATCGGGCAGTGCTCGCCGGAGGTGTAGACGACGCTGTCGCGCCGCTCCGCGGGGGTGAGGTGCGCGGCCGCCCAGCGGGCGATCTCGAACTCGGGGTGGCGGGTGGCGTCCCCGTCCTTGACGCGATTGCGGTCGCTGAAGCGGACCTCCCCCTGCGGGTCGACGAGGACCGACCCGAAGGGCTCATCACCATCGTCGAGCGCTTCCCGCGCGAGCTCGACGCAGCGACGGAGGTGCCGGAGGTCGGTGGGGGTGAGGCCGGTGGGGTGGGTGCTGTCTGTCATGGCGGGAGGGTAACCCCAGGTCACCCGCGTCCGTAGCGGGATTGATCGTCACGGCGAGTGGCTGGATGAGCTTGAGCGACGGCAGAGGTCGCCTCGCGGATGCACGTGCGGCAGGAGCGCGTATCGGCCATCGAGCGCGGCAAAACCACGTCCGCCGAGGTCGGCACCATCGCCGCGTACATCGCCGCGCTCGGCGGCAAGCTGGAGATCGTCGCCGACTTCAATGGCACGCGCGTGACCGTCGCTTGATGACCGACTGGAGACGGACAGCGCGCCAGGTGTACGTGCACGACGTGTTCGTTCGCGGTGACATCCGCCGGCTGCAGTTGCGCGAGTGATCCACCGAATGCGCCCCCCGCTCACAGCGCGCTGCGCTGGCCCGGTCCCGAGGTTGATTCCCTGACCTGCAGTGCCGTCCGCAGGACCACCGTCTGCAGGGGCTTGTCCGTGCCCGCGATGCGGTCCTGCAGCAGTCCCGCGGCCGTCCAGCCCAGGTCGTACGACGGGAGCTGGACCGTCGACAGCGGGGGCCGCACCAGGGACGCCCACGGGACGTCGCCGAAGGACAGGACGCCGAAGGCCGGGGGTTCGATTCCCGCCTCGCGGAGGGCCTGCAGCGCGCCCACCGTCATGAGGTTGTTCGCGACGAAGACCGCGTCCGGGGGCTCCGGCAGTGCCAGCAGTTCGGCCATCGCGGCGCGGCCGCCCTCGACGCGGAAGTCGCCGTGCCGGACGTACTCGCGCGGCGGCTCGCCGCCCACGCCCTCCTCGCGGAGGTGGTCGCGGACCACTGAGCGGTAGCCGGCGAGACGTTCCTCCGAGGTGGAAGCGCCTTCCGGGCCCGCGATGCAGGCGATCCGGCGATAGCCGCTGCGCAGCAGATGGGCCGTGGCCTCCTCGCCGCCGTGCTGGTTGTCGACCATGACCGCGTCCACGGACGCGCCGCGCGGGCGGCGGTCGACGGCGACCACCGGCATCTTGCGGTTCGCCATCAGCGACAGGTCGGTGCGGTTACGGGACGCGGCCGCGACGATCACGCCCGCCATCTGCTCGGCCGCCGCGATCTCCAGATAGCGGCGCTCCTTGTCGACGTCCTCGTCCGAATTGCACAGCACCACCGACAGGTTGGTCTGCTGCGCCGCGTCCTCGACCCCGCGCGCCAGCGACGTGAAGAAGGGGTTCTCGATGTCCGGGATGATCAGTCCTATGACGCTCGCCCGCTGCTTGCGCAGGGAGCGGGCCACCCGGTTCGGTGCGAAGCCCATCTCCGCGGCGGTCTTGCGGACGCGTTCGGCGCGCTCCGCGGTGACCCGGCCGCCGTTGAAAACACGGGAGACCGTGGCCGGGGAGACTCCGGCCGCGCGGGCCACATCGTTGATCGTCGTCACGGTTTTCGTACCCGAACCCCTCCATCAGGCGCGGGTGTGACCGCGCTGGGTGTCGTCGGCCCCATTCTCCGCCCAAGCCTGCGGCGGTGGGTCATCCCGACCCCTTGACACCGTCTGGCCTGAACTTTACGTTCACGTGAAATGGATTTCAAGGGATCCTCCGAGGGGCCGCCTCGCAGGGGGATTCCACACCCAACGCACCTCAGGTACTCCCTTGGTCGACCCTTGTCGGCTGTGCCAAGAAATCGATTTCATATGGAGCCTCGACGATGAGCACCACGTTCGGCCTGGACGGCCTCGCCCACCGCAGCACCGCGGTCACCCGCTCCATTAGCGCCGAGAACTTCACCGGCGCCAAGGGTGCGGGCGGCATGGCCACGGAAGGCACCGGCGCACAGGCGGCGAGCCGCCTCGGGCGCGGCTGGAAGGTCTCGCCCAGCATCGACATCGCGGCCGGCGAGACCGCGGTGCTCGCGGACATCGAAGGCCCCGGCACCATCAAGCACATCTGGTGCACGACGGCCCCGCACGCCGCCTGGCGGCAGACGCTGCTGCGGCTGTACTGGGAGGGCGAGGAGATGCCGGCGGTGGAGGTCCCGCTGGGCGACTTCTTCTGCAACGGCTGGAACCGCTTCAGCCAGGTGTCGTCGATCCCGGTCGCGGCGAACCCCAACGGCGGCTTCAACTGCTACTGGCCGATGCCCTTCCGGCGCAAGGCCCGGATCACGCTGGAGAACCTGGCCGCCGAGCAGATGACGCTCTACTACCAGGTCGACTACGAGCTCGGCGAAGTCGCGGACGAGGCCTCCTACTTCCACGCGCAGTGGCGGCGCAGCAACCCGGTCGCGGACGGCATCCACACGCTGCTTGCGGGCGTCGAGGGCGCCGGGCAGTACGTGGGCACGTACCTGGCCTGGGCGGTCAACAGCCCCGGCTGGTGGGGCGAGGGCGAGCTGAAGTTCTTCCTCGACGGCGACGACGAGTGGCCGACCATCTGCGGTACGGGGACCGAAGACTACTTCGGCGGCGCCTGGAACTTCGACGTCCCCGGGCAGGGCTACACCGAGTTCACGACCCCGTATCTCGGCATGAACCAGGTGCTGAAGCCGGACGGCCTCTACGACAGCCAGCAGCGCTTCGGGATGTACCGCTGGCACGTCGCCGACCCGATCCGCTTCGCCGAGGACCTGAAGGTGACGGTGCAGTGCCTCGGCATCGGGCGGGGGCAGGGCAACGGGCTGCCGCACCGCTACCGGGTCAACCACGACGACATCGCGTCGACTTCGCTCTTCTACCTGGACCGGCCGTCCAGCGGCACCTCCCTCCCGGCGACGCCGGGGCTGCTGGACCTCGAGGCCGACACGCACATGTGACACGCGCAGTACCCACAGGCAGGCACGTACTCACAGAGAGACGGGAGCAAGGCGATGCTCCAGCACGGCAAAGACGCCGGCACCGCGCCGCCGCCGACCCGCCGCCGCTTCATCGGGGGAGCGGCGGGGGTGGCGGCGGCGGCCGCGGCCACTCCGCTGATTTCCGGATGCGGGGGGTCGGCTAAGGCGGATGGCAAGAGGCTGACGTTCTGGAATTTCTACGCGCCGCAGCAGACCCAGGACCCGGCGATCAAGGCGCAGGCCAAGTGGCTCACGGACCTGGTCAAGCAGTGGAACGACAGCCATGACGTGAAGATCGATCTGGTCTTCATCCCCGGCGCGGACTACAACGGCGGCTACAAGCTCCCGTCCGCGTTCGCCGCCGACGACGGTCCTGACATCTGGCTGCTCAGCCCCGGCGACTTCCTGCGCTACCAGAACGGCGGCGTGCTCCAGGACCTCACGCCGCACCTGGACAAGGGCGTCGTCGAGGACTACGGCGACAGCCTCAACAGCCGCACCGTCGACGGCAAGGTCTACGCCCTCCCGATGGAGGTCGAGCCGCTGGCGATGTACTTCGACGTCGCCACCTGGGAGAAGCGCGGTCTGTCGGAGGGCGACATCCCCACCACGTGGGACCAGATGCTCGACGTCGGCGACAAGCTGCGCTCCAAGACCACGGCCGGCCTCGTCTTCGAGACCAACCCCGGCTACTACCAGAACTTCACCTGGTACCCGTGGCTGTGGCAGGGCGGCGGCAACGTCATCGACGGCGACGGGAACGCGGCCTTCGACTCCAAGGCCGCCCGCCAGGCCCTCGGACTCTGGCAGGACGCGGTGGCGCACGGTATCGCGCCGCGCACCATGCCGGCGGCCGGCGACTTTCTGAGCGCCTTCAAGACAGGCCTTGTGGGCATGTGGATGAACGGCATCTGGAACGTTTCCAACTTCAAGGCGTACGCGCCCAAGCACAAGTACGGATTCTTCAAGCTGCCGATCCCGCCGGGCGGTAAGTACTCGACCGCACTGGGCGGTTGGGCCTTCGCCGCCAACGCCAAGGGCAACAACCCCGAGCAGGCCGCGGAGTTCTGCGCCTGGGCGCTCGGCAAGAACGACGAGGAATGCATCGACCGCATGGTCGAGTGGTGCACCGTCGCGAAGTCGGATGTGGCGCCGCGGAAGTCGGTCCTGGACCGGGCGACCGAGAAGGGCGGCTACGACTTCTGGGCGCTGAAGAAGTTCAAGGACGACATCGCGCCCGGAGGCCGCGCCGAGCCGCGCTATCCCCCGGTGGTCTACAAGGCCGTGTCGGACGCCATTCAGGGCACCATGCTCGCCGGCAAGGGCGTGAACAGCGAAGTGGAGCGTGCCGCACAGTCCATCGAGGCATTCATGAAGAGCTACAAGGGGGCGAGTCTGATATGACCAGCGTCGCCGCACCGGACCGGACCGGCAAGACCGAAGCCGCCACACCGGCGAAGCCGGTCAAGCAGGGAATGAGCCGCAAACACCGGGAATGGCTGGCCGCAGCGCTGTTCATCCTCCCGGACGGGCTCGGGCTGCTGCTCTTCGTCGGCATTCCCATGGTGCTCTCCGTCGTCCTGAGCCTGTTCCAGGTCAGTGGCTTCGGCACCTACGAATGGGTCGGACTCGCCAACTACGAGCGGATGTTCCAGGACCCGATGTTCTGGGAGTCCATGCGGCTCACCGGGATCTACGTGGTGGTCCTCGTGCCGGTGCTCTTCTGTGTGAGCCTCGGGCTCGGGCTGCTGATGAAGCAGAAGCTGCCCGGCACCAGCTTCTACCGCACGGCGCTCTTCCTGCCGTACATGATCAGCCTCGCCGTGGTCGGCCTGCTGTGGAAATTCATGCTCGACGAGCAACTGGGCGTGGTGAACAAGTCGCTGCGCGGCCTCGGCATGGAAGGCGAGCCGTGGCTCGGCAAGCCCGAACTGGCCCTTTTCACCCTGATCGCCATCATGGTCTGGGTCATGATGGGCTACTACATGATCATTTTCCTCGCCGGCCTGCAGGACATCCCGAAGGAGTACTACGACGCCGCGAGGATCGACGGCGCCGGCCCCTGGGCCCAGTTCCGCAGCATCACCTGGCCGCTGCTCAGGCCCACCAGCTTCTTCGTCCTCATCATGTCCACCGTCGCGGCGCTGACCGGCGGCCTGGACCTCATCTTCACGATGACCAAGGGCGGTCCCGCCAACGGGACTTCGCTGATCATCTACTACATCTACACGCAGGCCTTCGGATTCGGTGAATACGGCTATGCGTCGGCCATGGGCACATTCCTCGTGCTGATCATGGTCCTGCTGGCCGGCGTGATCTTCAAGGTCACGAAGAGCGGGAGGTTCGACGATGGCCAGTGAGAACGCGACCGCACTTCGAAAGCAGCGGGCCGGCCGTGGCGGCCTTATCGCCCTTGCGATCCTGGCTTCGGTCATCACGATCTTCCCCTTCCTGTGGATGGTCACGTCGTCGTTCAAGACCCGGGCGACGGTGAATGACGGCAAGCTGATCCCCACCGATTTCACCTTCAGCAACTTCGAGTACATCTTCTCGGGATCGGACTTCGGCCGCTATCTGCTGAACAGCTTCTTCGTCTCCGTGGTCATCACGGTCGTGGCGTTGTTCTTCCACTCGATGTGTGCCTATGCTCTCGCCCGGCTGCGTTTCCCGGGGCGCGAGAAGATCTTCACGATGGTCTTCGCCACGCTGCTCATCACAGCCCCCGTGGTGCTGATCCCGCTCTTCATGGTGGTCCGCGAACTCGGCCTCCTGAACAGCTATGGCGGCCTCATCATCCCGGCCATCTTCAATGCCTTCGGCATCTTCCTGCTCCGCCAGTTCTACCTCGGCTTCCCAAGGGAGCTGGAAGAGGCGGCGATTGTCGACGGCTGCAACCACTGGCGGGTCTACTGGAGCATCGTCCTGCCGATGTCCCGGCCTGTCCTCTCCGCACTGGCGATCTTCTTCTTCCTGGCGAACTGGAATGCCTTCGTCTGGCCGTTGGTCGTCACCACGGACCCGGATCTGCAGGTCATTCAGACGGCGCTGGCGCAGTTCGCGACCCAGACCACGTCGAACTACAACTACATCCTCGCCGGCACCATGATCGCCGCCATTCCGATGATCGCGATCTTCTTCACCTTCCAACGCCAGATCGTCGATTCCGTCAAGACATCCGGCCTCAAGTAACGCCCTCTCTCCCCTGGAGGAATGAAATATGGCACGCATCGGTCTGCTCTCCATCTCCGACGGCCGCGACTACGTGCAGCGGGACGTCCGCGAGCACGTCACCCGCGCCGGGCAGGAGCTGGCCGGGATGCTGGCCGAGGCCGGGCATGAGGTGATCATTGCGCCCGAGCACGTGGAGTCCAATGTGCTCGCCACCTCGCAGGCCCGCTACCTCGCCGACCAGCACGTGGATCTGACGATCTTCCACCACTCGGTGTGGACCTTCCCGCACTTCACCATGCTGGCCGCCGAGTCGACGCCGGGACCGATCCTGATGGTCGCGAACATCGACCCGCAGTTCCCCGGCATGGTCGGCATGCTCGCGGGCGGCGGCAGCCTCGACCAGATAGGCCGGGTGCATGCCCGCGCCTGGGGCGACCTCAAGGACCCCGCCACCAAGGCGCGGATTCTCTCGAATGTACGGGCCGGGGCCGCCGTTCAGGGCCTGCGCGGGTCCACCTTCGGGCGGGTCGGCGGGCGGCCGATGGGGATGTACACCGCGACCGCCAACACCGACCAGTGGATGAAGATCTTCGGCGTCGACGTCGAGGAGATCGACCAGTGGGAGATCGTGCGGCGCTCCGAGAACGCCGACGCCTCCCTCGTCAAGCAGGGGCGGCTGTGGCTCGAGAAGCATGCCGCCGGTGTCCACTACGACGGTGACCGGCTGACGCCCGAGCTGCTGGAGCGGCAGATCCGCTCGTACTACGCGATGAAGGAGCTCATCGCCGAGTGGAATCTGGACTTCTCCGGGATCAAGGGCCAGCCGGAGCTGACGGCCAACTTCGCCACGATGGACGTCACCGAGGCCTTCCTCAACGACCCGTACGACTGGGAAGGGCCCAAGGAGACCCATGTGACCTCCACCGAGGCCGACATGGACGGCGCCATGACGATGCAGATCCTGAAGCTGCTCTCCGGCGACCCGGCCTTCTTCGCCGACATCCGGCACTACGACCAGGAGAAGGGCGTCTGGGACCTGTGCAACTCCGGTCAGCACGCCACCTGGTACGCGGCGCGTTCCGACGACCCCGCCGAGAACCTCAGCAAGGTCAACTTCTTCCCCGAGGTCTTCTACTTCCCGGCCGGCGGCGCGTCGGTGCAGCACCTCGCGGCGCCCGGCGACCTCACCTTCGCGCGGCTGACGCGGGAGGACGGGGATTACCGCATGCATGTGATGCGGGGGTCCTTCGAGAACTACGACGCGGAGACGAACGAGCGGATGATGCGGGCCACTACGTGGGAGTGGCCGCATGCGTTCGCGCGGCTCAGCCCGTCTGCGGAGGAGTTCCTGACGAAGTTCGGGAGCAACCACATTCACGCGGTGCCGGGCGACTACGTCGCGGATCTGCGGGCGGTGTGTGCGCAGTTGGGCATTCGGTACGACGGCTTCGGCGACGCGGCTTGAGCGCGCGGCGTTAATCGCGCCTAGCGGCGCTCGTCCTCAAGCGCCGGACGGGCTTGATGGCCCGTCCGGCGCAAGCCGGTCCGAATCAAGCCCGTCCGCGATTGAGGACACCGCGCGGCAGCGCGGTTCCACAGACCAACGCAAGGAAGGCGACCAACCGCCATGCAAAGCGAAGCGCCTCCGCTGCTCGCGATGCGCGACATCGCCAAGAGCTTTCCGGGCGTGCGCGCCCTCAAAGGGGTGCATCTCACCGTCCACGCCGGCGAAGTAGTAGCTCTCCTCGGCGAGAACGGCGCCGGCAAGTCCACCCTCATGAACGTCCTCGCCGGCGTCCACGCCGACTACGAGGGCACCATCGAGCGGGACGGTGTCCGCGCCCGTATCCACTCGCCCAAGGATGCCCAGCGCTACGGCATCGGGATGATCCACCAGGAGCTCAACCTCGTACCCGAGCTCTCGGTCGCGGAGAACATATTCCTCGGACGCGAGCCCAAAACCGTCCGCGGCACCGTCGACCGCAAAGCCATGGACAAGCGCGCCCGCGAGCTCCTCGCCGGGCTCGGGCTCTCCACCCCGCCCCGCCGTCTCGTCAAGAACTGCCGCATAGCCGAGCAGCAGCTCATCGAGGTCGCCAAGGCGCTCAATCTCAACGTCAAGCTCCTCGTCATGGACGAGCCGACGTCCGCCCTCGCCGACGCTGAAGTACGCCGTCTCTTCACCGTCATCCGCGATCTCACCGCGCAGGGCGTCGGCGTCGTCTACATCTCGCACCGGCTCGAGGAGCTGGAGGAGATCGCCGACACCGTCACCGTGCTGCGGGACGGGGCGTATGTCGGGCATCGCGCGATGGCCGAGACCACCCGCGCCGAGCTTATCCAGCTGATGGTGGGGCGGCCGCTCGGGGAGCTGTTCCCGCGGCGGCCGGGTCAGCACAGCGGTGGGGACATCAGGCTTCAGGCCACAGGGCTCGGCTACAACGATCCCGACGGCGGGCCCTCCCTCCACGGCATCGACCTCACCGTCCGCGCCGGGGAGATCGTCGGGCTCGCCGGGCTGATGGGCGCCGGGCGCAGCGAGGTGCTGCAGGCGCTGTTCGGGCATTACGGGCCGCGGGCGTACGGGGAGATCAGCGTCGACGGCGAGCCGTACCGGCCCCGTACCCCGGGTTACGCGATCCGGCGCGGGCTCGCGCTCGTCGCCGAGGACCGCAAGGCGCAGAGTCTGGTCCTCGCCAACACGGTCCGTTTCAACGGGTCCTTGGCCGCCCTCTCCCGCTACCGCAACCCGTGGCGGACCGTGAACAAGCGGCGCGAGCGCATCGCCGTAGCCGAGCAGGTCGAGAGCCTGAAGGTGAAGACGCCCAGCCTGGAGACGCACGTCGGGAACCTCTCCGGCGGCAACCAGCAGAAGGTCGTCCTCGCCAAGTGCCTGCTCACCAAGCCGTCCGTGCTGCTCATGGACGAGCCGACCCGCGGCATCGACGTAGGCGCCAAGGCCGAGATCCACGCGCTGATGGACGAGCTGGCCGCGCAGGGGACCGCCATCGTCGCGGTCTCGTCCGAGCTGCCCGAGCTGATCGGGATGTGCGACCGGGTGCTGGTGCTCTGCGAGGGGCGGCTGACCGGTGAGTTCCACCGGGATCCGGCGCGCGGGCCCGTAGCCGAGCAGGAAGCGATCCTCACCGCGGCGATGGACCGCGAGACCGTCACCGTCACCGTCAACGGAACCAACGGGAACGACAGATGACCGAGACTCTCCCCGACCTCGCGAAGGACAGCGGAAACGGGGCCGGCACCCTCACCCGCGCCAAGAGGATCCTGCCCTGGCTCGGCTCGCTGCAGAGCTATATCGGCCTCATCCTCATCGTCGCCATCGGCATTGCCACCAAGGGCGACACCTTCCTCGACCAGACCAACCTCACCAACGCCATCGGCGCCTTCGCCTCCCGCGGCATCCTCGCCGTCGGCGTCACGCTGGTCATCCTCACCGCCGGCATCGACCTGTCCGTCGGCTCGCTGATGGGCTTCGCGTCGATGGCCTCGGCGATGATGCTCGCCGACCACGACATGCCGGTGTGGCAGATCGTGCCGCTGTGCATGCTGATCGGCGCCGCGTTCGGGCTGGTCAACGGCATCGGTACGTCCGTACTGAAGATTCAGTCCTTCGTCATGACGCTGGCGATGTTGTCCATCGCCCGCGGGCTCGACAGACAGATGTCGGACAACCAGTCCGTCGGGACCACCGTCTCCGGGCCCGACGGCAAACTCACCGAGAACGCCGAGTCGTTCCAGTCCCTCGGTACGCCGGGGCACAACGTCGGCGTCGGCATCCTCGGCCCGGACGGCATCTACTATCCCGTCCTCGCCTTCATCGGCGTCTGCATCGTCTTCCATCTCATCCTGTCCCGTACGACCTTCGGGCGGCACATCTACGCGGTCGGCGGCAACCCGACGGCGGCCCGGCTCTCCGGCATCAACGTCACGCTCGTGGTCATCGCGGTCTTCACGCTCTCCGGCATGCTGGCGGGCTTCGCGGGCCCCATCGACGCCGCGTACTCCGTCTCCGCCGACCCGCAGGCCGGCAATACGTACGAGCTCGACGCCATTGCCGCGGCCGTCATCGGCGGCGCCTCCCTCGCCGGCGGCAAGGGCACCATCATCGGCACCTTCGTCGGCGCCCTGATCCTCACGCTCCTCGACAACGTCCTCGGCCTCAACGCCGTCAGCGACAACTGGCAGTTGGTCATCAAGGGCCTGATCGTCGTCATCGCGGTCGTCCTCCAGCGCCCCGACCTGCTGCGCAGCATCAAGAACCGCCTCACCCCGGCCCGTAAGGAGAACGTCGCATGACCGCTCACCCACGCACCAGAAAGTCACTGGCCGCCGCCACGGCCGCGACCGCCGCGCTGGCGCTCGCCGCCGGCTGCGCCTCCAAGACCGAGGACTCCTCCGACGCCGGCGACAAGGACAAGAAGGTCTTCACCGTCGGCTACTCGCAGGCCAACAACGCCGAGCCGTACCGCGCGCAGCTCAACAAGCAGCTCGAGTACTTCGCGAAGAAGTACGACAACCTCAAGCTGCTGCCGATCGCGGACGCCAAGCAGGACAACGCCCGCCAGGTCAGCCAGGTGCAGAACTTCATCCAGCAGAAGGTCGACGTCCTGATCGTCTCCCCGAACGAGCCCGACCCGCTCACCCCGGCCGTCGAGCAGGCCTGCCAGTCCAAGATCCCGGTCATCATCCTCGACCGCGACGTGAAGACCGACTGCTACAGCTCCTTCATCGGCGGCGACAACTACCAGATCGGCAAGCAGGCGGGCGAGGCGGCGGTCAAGGCGCTCCCCGACGGCGGCAGCGTCGGCGAGATCCGCGGCCTGCTCTCCACCGACCCGCAGAAGCAGCGGCACAAGGGCTTCATGGACGCCCTCAAGGGCCACGACGACATCAAGGTCGTCGAGCAGCGCGAGGGCAAGTGGCTGCAGCCCGAGGGCACGAAGATCATGCAGCAGTGGCTGGCGCGCGGCACGAAGATCGACCTCGTTTACGCGCACAACGACCCGATGGCGATCGGCGCCCAGTCGGCGGCGGCCGGTGCCGGGGCCAAGGGCAAGGACATCAAGTTCATCGGCATCGACGGCCTGGCGATCCCGGACGGCGGCATCCGTGCCGTGCAGCAGGGCAAGCTGATCGGCACGTATCTCTACCCGACCGGCGCCGAGGAGGCCGCGAAGACGGCGTCCGAGCTGGCGGCGGGCAAGAAGGTGGAGAAGAAGCAGACCCTCGACACGGTGGAGATCACCAAGGACAACGCCGAGGACATCTACAAGCAGTACGACATGAGCCAGAAGGTCGACTAGGGGTCAGTGGGGTTATGAGTCTTCTCCTGGGCATCGACATCGGGACGTCGTCATCGAAGGGCGTCCTCACCCGCCCCGACGGCACTCTCGTCACCCAGTCCGTACGCGAACACGCCACGTCCACGCCGCGGCCCGGCTGGGTGGAGCACGACGCGTCATCGGTCTGGTGGGCGGATTTCCTGGGCCTGGCCCGGGAGTTGACGGCCGCGGCTGCGGCGGCGGGTGAGGCCGTCGCCGCCGTCGGGGTGAGCGGCATCGGACCTTGCCTGCTGCCGGTGGACGAGGCGGGCGAGCCATTGCGGCCGGCGATCCTGTACGGCGTGGACACGCGCGCCGGCGACCAGATCGCGGCGCAGACGGCGCGCTACGGCGAGTCCGAGATCATGCGCCGCTGCGGCTCCACACTCACCAGCCAGGCGATCGGACCGAAGCTGGAATGGCTGCGTGAGCAGGAGCCATCGGTCTACGGGCGCACGCGCCGCTGGTATATGGCCAGCTCCTGGCTGGCGTACCGCCTGACGGGCGCATACGTCCTCGACCACCACTCGGCGTCGCAGTGCACCCCGCTGTACGACCTGGGGGCGAACGCCTGGATCGAGGAGTGGCGGGACGAGATCGCGCCGGGCCTGGAGTGGCCGGAGCTGGTGTGGCCGTCGGAGGTGGTGGGGACGGTGACGCCCGAGGCCGCCGCTCTTACGGGCCTCGCCGTCGGCACGCCGGTGGTGGCGGGCACGGTCGACGCCTGGGCGGAGGCGACGGCGGTGGGCGCCACCGCTCCCGGCGATCTGATGCTGATGTACGGCACGACGATGTTCCTGGTGAACTTCGTCGACGCCCCGGTGGCGAGCAAGCAACTGTGGGGAACGGCAGGCGCCTTCGAGGGCACGTACTGCCTCGCCGGCGGCATGGCGACCTCGGGCGCGGTGACGGGGTGGCTGCGCGACCTGACGGGCTCGGACTACGGAACGCTGGTCGCGGAGGCGGCGGACGTCCCGGCGGGTGCGGAGGGCTTGCTGATGCTCCCGTACTTCGCGGGCGAACGCTCCCCCCTCTTCGACCCGGACGCCCGCGGCCTGATCCACGGCCTGACCCTCCGCCACGGCCGCGGCCACCTGTACCGGGCGGCCCTGGAGGGAACGGCCTTCGGCGTCCGCCACAACCTCGCAGCAATGACAGAGGGCGGCGGCGACATCCGCCGCCTGATCGCGGTAGGCGGCGGCGCAAGAGAGCTATGGACCCAGATCGTCTCGGACGTAACGGGCAAACCCCAAGAGATCCCCCGCCACACAATAGGCGCAGCCTACGGCGACACCTTCCTGGCAGCGGTGGGGGCGGGCCTGGCGTCGCCGGGAGACATCGCGTCGTGGAACCCGGTGGAGTCGGTGGTGAGCCCGGACCCGACCCGCGGCAAGGTCTACGAGGAGCTCTACGACCTCTACCTGAACCTCTACCCAGCCACCCGCGAGGCGGCCCACACCCTGGCCGCCCGCCAACACGCAGACGCCCGCTGACACACGGGGAACTCGAACCGCACCCGCGGCGCCTCACCAGGGGAGGTCGGCGTCGCGGGTGCTTCAGCTATCCGTACGGGCTAAGCGGCGGCCAACTGCTCCGGCAGGGCCGCCGCGTGGATCACCGCGAGGCCCGACACAGCTCGGGTCAGGCAGACGTACAGGCGCCTCAACCCCGTTCGTTCGTCCGGTTCGCCGTCGACGATGGCTGAGGGGTCGTCGAGGACTACGTAGTCGTATTCGAGGCCCTTTGCCAGGGAGGCCGGGACCAGGGTCAGGCGGGAGTCGGCTGTTGTTTCCTCGCCTGGGGTGAGGTGGGGGAGGCCTGCGGCTGCCAGGGCTTTTGCGATCAGCGGGAGGCGGGCGTCTGCTGCGATCAGGCCGATTGAGCCTTCCTTTTCCAGCGCCGTCAGGCACGCGAGTGCCAGTGCGTCGTCGAGGTCGCCCGGTGCCACCCGCTCGATCGTCAGGTCGCCTTCCGATTCGCGGATGGAGGTGGCCTCCGTGAGGCCGGGGGCGATCGCCGGGAGCAGTCTTGAGGCGTAGGCGATGACCTGGCGGGGGACGCGGAAGCCCTGGGTGAGTTCCTCGACCTGGGAGTCGGGCTTGCCGAGGTGGGTCAGGGCCTCGTTCCAACTGGCCGTCGCCCAGGGGGTCGTGCCCTGCGCGATGTCGCCGAGGACCGTGGCGGAGCCAGTGGTGCAGCGCCGGCCCACCGCGCGGTACTGCATCGGGGAGAGGTCCTGCGCCTCGTCCAGGACCACGTGGCCGAGGGACGGGGTGCGCTGGACGAGGTCCGTCGCCTCGTCGATCAACACCGCGTCCGCCGCCGACCACTTGGCCGACTTCACCGACCGCGGCGGCTTCTCCCACAGCAGCAGCTTCTGCTCCTCGGGGGTGAGGACGCCGGCCGCCTGCTCGGCGAGGAAGTCGGCGTCCGAGAGCAGCCGCAGCACCAGTTTCGCCGGGTCCACGGCCGGCCAGCAGGCCTTGACCGCCGCCTTCACGGCCGCGTTGCGCGCGACCGCGTCCTGCACCCGGTCGTCCGGGGCCTCGCCGGCCTGCTCCATGCGTACGAGCACGGCGTGCGCGATGCGCTGGGGCAGCGCGTCGCGGGCGGCGCCGTAGCGGATGTCGCGGGCGAGCAGCTCCCGCACCAGCTCCTCCAGCTCGTACGCCGGGATCCGCCAGC
This sequence comes from Streptomyces coryli, assembly GCF_011044975.1. Classification (GTDB taxonomy): domain Bacteria; phylum Actinomycetota; class Actinomycetes; order Streptomycetales; family Streptomycetaceae; genus Streptomyces; species Streptomyces coryli. The sequence goes on from NZ_JAAKZV010000115.1 coordinate 23,013, forward strand.
GCCGCGAACCGCGGACGACCACGACCGGCTCGGCCGGCATCGTCACGCCGGAGCGGACCGCGCGGCGCAGCACCTCGGCCATGCGGGCGTCGCCCTTGAGGGCGGCGGTGGTGGCGGAGTCGGTGCCGCGGAGTTCGACGCCCGCCGCCTTTTCGACGAGACCGCCGACCGTCGACTGCCTGACCTCCAGCTCGCCGAGGGCGGGGAGGACCTGCTCGATGTAGCGGAGGAAGGAGTCGTTCGGGCCGATGACGAGGGTGCCGGTGCGGGCGAGGCGGTCGCGGTGCGCGTAGAGGAGATACGCGACGCGGTGCAGGCCGACGGCGGTCTTGCCGGTGCCGGGGGCGCCCTGCACGCAGATCGTGCCGCCGATGTCCTGGCGGACGATCTCGTCCTGCTCGGGCTGGATGGTCGCGACGATGTCGCGCATCGGGCCGACGCGCGGCTTCTCGATCTCCTGCTGGAGCAGCTTGGAGGACTTTGCTGCCTCGGCGGGGTCGGAGAGGTGCTCGTCCTCGTACGCCGTGATCTCGCCGCGGTCGTAGCCGAAGCGGCGGCGGAGGGCTACGTCGAGGGGGTCGGTCTTGGAGGCCCGGTAGAAGGGCTGCGATACGGGCGCGCGCCAGTCGATCACCATCGGGTCGCCGTCGGCGTCGTGGACGTGGCGGCGGCCGATGTGCAGTGTCTGATAGCCGACTCCGTCGGCGGGGCTCTCGCCCTCCGCGCCCTCGGCCTGGTCGGCGCCCACGGCGTGCAGATAGTCGAGGCGGCCGAAGAAGAGGGGCGTGTCGGAGAGGTCGGCGAGGGCCTTGATGCGGTCGTCGATCTGGGACTGGAGCACCTCGGCGTTGACCCAGTTCGCGGTGACGTCGCTGATGTCGAGCGCCTCGACGTCGGCGCGCATGGCGCGCAGGGCGGTGCGGGATTGGGCGAGGTGGGCGCGCTCGCGTTCCAGGGGGTCGGCGGCCGGGTCGGCGGCCGGTGGGTCGGCGGGCGTGGACATGCGGAAGTGCCTCCGGCGGGTGGAGTAGGGGGGTGGTTCGATGCCGACCGGTTCCGACCGGGCGGGGGCACCCCCGGCTACGGCCGGGGAGCGGGGCAGACGCGCGATTTTACGGGGGTGGGTGG
>NZ_JAAKZV010000116.1 GCF_011044975.1 Streptomyces coryli
CTGTCCCACCCTCATCGGGCGGGTCCGCCCGATGAGGGTGGGACAGGGCCGGGCGTCGTCGGCGAGAGCGGGGCCCGACCGGGCGTCCTCGGCGGGGGCGGAACACTGCCAGGCTTCCTCGGCGGGGATGGGACACGGCCGGGCCTGCGGACGGGCATCGTGCACCTCGGCCCCGGCGCGTTCCACCGTGCCCACCAGGCGCTCTACACCGAGGACGCGATGGCCGCCGCGGGCGACCCCACCTGGGGCATCTGCGGCATCACCCAGCGCAGCCCGGCCACTCTCACCCAACTCGCCCCGCAGGGCGGCCTGTACGCGGTCCTCACCCTCGGCGGCCCGGAACCCGCGATCCGCGTCGTAGGCAGCATCACCGAGCTGCTCTCCGCCCCCGACGACCCGGCCGCCGCCACCGCGCGCATCGCCGACCCCGCCGTCCGCGTGGTGACCCTGACAGTCACCGAGAAGGGCTACCGCCGCAACCCCGCCACCGGCGGCCTGGCTCGCGACGACCCCCTGGTCCGGCACGACCTGGCGGGCGCCGGCGCGCCCCGTACGGTGATCGGCCGCCTGGTCGCCGGGCTGCGCCTGCGCCACGCCCGCGGCGGGGAACCACTCGCCGTGGTCTGCTGCGACAACCTGCCGGGCAACGGCCCGCTGCTCCACGCCCTGGTACAGGACTTCTGCGCCGGCCTCGGCACCCCCGAGGGCGAGCGGCTACGGGAGTGGATCGACACCAGCGTCACCTTCCCCTCGACCATGGTCGACCGCATCGTCCCGGCCCCGCACGAAGCCCACCGCGAGCGCGCCGCCGCCCTCCTCGGCGTACGCGACGAAGCCACCGTCGCCGCCGAGCCGTACCGCTGCTGGGTCATCGAGGACCGCTTCCCGGCCGGCCGCCCCGCATGGGACGCCGCAGGAGCCGACCTGGTCACGGACGTCACCCCGTACGAAACGGCGAAGCTGAGGCTCCTCAACGCCACCCACTCCGCCCTCGCCTACCTCGGCAGCCTGACCGGCGCCACCACCATCGACGAGGCCCTGACCCGCCCCGGCATGCGCGCCTTCGCCGAACAGCTCACGACCCAGGACATGCTGCCCACATTGCCCCCCTGCCCCGGCTGGGACCTGGAGCACTACCGCACCGAGATCCTGGACCGCCTGGCGAACCCGGCCCTCGGCCACACCACCCGCCAGGTCGCGGCCGACGGCACGGAGAAGCTGCCGGTACGCCTCCTGGCCCCACTGCGCGAACACCTGGCGGCCGGCCGCCACCCACGCCGGCTGCTCCTCACGCTCAGCGCCTGGATGCGCTACGTCACCGCGGACCGCTCGGACACGGGCGCGCCCCTGGAGGTCGACGACCCCCGCGCAGACCTGCTGACCCGGGCCCGCACCCACGCCGACTCACCGGCCCGGGTAGTGGACGAACTACTGCGCCTGCGCGACGTCTTCGGCCCCGAGGCCGCCGACTCGCCCACCCTGCGCTCCGCCCTGACGGAACACCTCACCCTGCTGACGCGCCACGGCGTGCACGAGACCCTGCGCGAGACGGCAGCCTGACTCAGTGGCCGACATCGTGCTCGCCCGCCTCGACCAGCCCGCTCTCGTACGCGAAGATCACGATCTGCACGCGGTCGCGCAGCCCGAGCTTGGTGAGGATGCTCGACACATGTGACTTCACGGTGGCGGCCCCGATGACGAGCTGCCCGGCGATCTCCGCGTTGCTCGCGCCCCAGGCGACGGCGATCACGATCTCGCGTTCCCGGCCGGTGAGCCGGTCCAGCCGGGCCGCGAGGGCTGCGTTGACGGTACGGCGCTGGGCGAAGCGGTCGATGAAGCGCCGGGTGATCGACGGGGCCAGCAGCGTCCCGCCCTCGGCCACGGTGCGTACGGAGGTGGCCAGTTGCTCGGGCGGGATGTCCTTGAGCACGAAGGCGCTGGCGCCGGAGCGCAGCGCCTTGTAGACATACTCGTCCGGGTCGAACGTCGTCAGGATCAGCACCTTGGGACCCCAGTCGGCCTCCGCCAGAATCCGGGAGGTCGCTTCGAGGCCGTCCATCTCGGGCATTCGGATGTCCATGAGGATCACGTCCGGCCGGTGCCGGTGTGCCGCCTCCACCGCCTCGAGACCGTTGCCCGCCTCGGCCACGACCTCGATGTCGGGATGGATCCGGAGGATCATGACGAACCCCCGCCGTACCAGCGCCTGGTCGTCGGCCACGACGACGCGGATGGTCACGAGGGTTCCCCTCTGACGGGCAGCTGGGCGGTGAGCCGGAATCCGCCGGCGGGACGCGGCCCGGCGTCGAGGTGCCCGCCCAGCAGGTGGGCCCGCTCCCGCATGCCGACGATGCCGTGGCCGGGCGGGCGCCGGTGCCCGGCCGGGGCGGCCAGGGCGGCGGCCCCGCGGCCGTCGTCGGTCACCTCGATGGTGATGCCGTCGGCCGCGTCGCACAGGCGCACCTCGGTGCGGGTGCGCGGTCCGCTGTGCTTGAGCACGTTGGTCAGGGCCTCCTGGACGATGCGGTACGCCGAGAGGTCGACGCGGGCCGGGAGGGGAGCGGCTATGGCGTTGGTGAGCGAGAGGTCCAGGCCCGCCTCGCGCACCTCGGCCACGAGCCGCGGCAGATCGGCCAGCCCGGCCCGGGGCCCGAGTCCGTCGCGCTCGGCGTCCGGCCGTAACACGCCCAGCAGATGGCGCAGTTCGTCCAGCGCCTGGCGGCCCGCCTGCTCCACCGCCGCCATCGCTTCCAGGGCGCCCTGCGGATCCTCGGCGGCCACCATGCGGGCCGCACCGGCCTGCACCGTCATCATGCTCACCCGGTGGGCGACCACGTCGTGCAGCTCACGGGCGATGTGGGTGCGCTCCTCGGCCACGATCCGCCGCGCTTCGGCGGCCCGCTCCTGGGCGCGCCGGGCGGCCCGCCCGGCGCGAAGGCGCAGGCGCCGGCCGAGGTACCAGGCCCCGGACATGAAGAGGGCGCCGAAGAAGTGGTCCCCCCAGGGGATGTCGAGGAGAAGGCCGTCGATGACGAGGCCGGCGACGGCCGCGACGACGGCGAGCGGGCCCCACAGCTGGTCGTCGGAGTACCTCCCGGCGCTGTACAGCGCGAAGAGCACCAGGAGGCCCAGCGTGGAATAGCTGCTGCCCAGCATTGGCGCCCATATGGCCAGCACCACGTACACGACCGCGATCGGCCGCCTGCGGCGGACGTAGAGCGCCGCGGCGGCCACCCCGCTGAGCAGGATGGCGGGGTGAAGGATGCCGGTGGCCGGGCGGACGGCCATCGAGTCCCCCGGACCCTCCTCGAGGACCGCCATCCACAGGAACAGCGCCACCGCGAGGACGGCGTCCGCGGCCCGCGGCCAGCGCGTGAACGGGCCGCGAAATCTCCCCGGCACGCCGCGGCCCGGCGTCTCGGCATGCGGCGCGCTGCGCTTCATCGTCGCTCCAACAAGAGGAGGCCCGGGCCCGGTTGCCGGTCATTGGGGCGCATCGGGCACGTCATCGTAAGTCCGGACTCAGCACACCGTCACCCACCGCCGGACGGATCCGGTTCTCCACCGCCGGAAGGAGGCGCCGCCCCGCTCTCCCCGCCGCGCGCGGGAGGTCCGGACCCGCCGCGCGGCGGGAGACGGCGCCGGTGCCGCCGCCCACGATGGAGCTCCCACTCCCGCCGCCCTCCTACAGGAGCCCACGCCATGAACCGACTCACACGCCGGATCGGCGATGCGAGCGCCCGCCGGCCATGGGTGACCATCGCCGCCTGGCTGGCCGCGCTGGCCCTCGTCCTGCCCCTGGCCGGCCTGGCCGGCGGTCAGTTCGTCGACGACTTCACCGCCCCCGGCAGCCAGAGCGAGGAGGCGATGGACCTGCTCGAGGAGCGCTTCCCCGAGGCGTCCGGCGGCACCGCCATGGCCGTGTTCGCCGCGCCGGAAGGCGAGCGGGTTCAGCGGCACCGGCCGGCGATCGAGGCCGCGGTCGACCGGATCGCCGGGGTGAAGGGCGTCGCCGCGACCACCGATCCCTTCCGGGCCGGCACCGTTTCGCGTGACGGACGGATCGGATACGCCGAAGTCACCTTCGCCGTACCGACCATGGAGGTGAGTCCGGAGCAGATCGAAGCCCTCGACGAAGCGATATCGGCCGTACGCGACGACGGTGTCGCGGCCGAACTCGGCGGCGACGCCGTCTTCATCACGGCCGAGACGCCGACCTCGGGCACGGAGGCCGCGGGTCTGCTGGCCGCCCTGGTCATCCTGGTGATCGCCTTCGGCACGCTGGCGGCCGCCCTGGTCCCGATCGCGCTCGCCCTCGTCACCGTCGCCGCCGGGCTGGGCGGCATTACGCTGCTGGGCCACGCGATGGACATCTCCACCGCCGCCCCCACAATCGGCGCGATGATCGGCCTGGGCGTCGGCATCGACTACGCCCTCTTCATCGTCGCCCGCTACCGGGAGAACCACGCCGCCGGGCAGGAGAGGTCCACCGCCCTGTCGAACGCCATGGGCTCGTCGGGCGCGGCCATCCTGTTCGCCGGCGGCACCGTCATCGTGGCGATGACCGCGCTCGCGCTGACCGGTCTGGGCTTCCTCACCTCGATCGGCCTCGCCACCTCACTGATCGTGCTGCTCGCCGTGGCGACCGCCTTGACCCTGCTGCCCGCGCTGTTGACCCTGCTCGGCGACCGCGTCCTGAAGGGGCGGCGATCCCGCAAGCGACCGGTGAAGCGGCCCGAGGAGACGGCATGGTGGCGGTTCGCCCACCGCGTCTCCGGCCGGCCTTGGCCGTATCTGCTGGTCGCGACCGCCGCGCTGCTGGCGCTGGCCGCGCCGGCGCTGCGCATGGAGACGAGCTTCCCGGACGCGGGCAACGACGCGACCACCACCACCCACCGCCGCGCCTACGATCTGCTGGCGGAGGGCTTCGGCCCGGGCTTCAACGCCCCGCTGCTGATCGTCGCCGACCTGAGTGCCCCCGGCGTGGACACCGCGGGCATACCCGAGCTGTCGCGCAGCCTGGCCGCCGACCCCGGCATCGCGTCGGTCGGCGAGCCCCGCGTCTCCGCGGCGAAGGACACCGTCGTCATCCCCGCGCTCCCGACCACCGCCCCGGCGGACGCCGCGACCTCCGACACCCTTGTACGTATCCGCGACGAGGTCCCCGGCAATGTCGCCGTATCGGGTCTGACCGCCATGACCGACGACCTCACCCGGCAGCTCTCCGACACGCTGCCGGTCTTCATCGCCGCGATCCTCGTGGTGTCGTTCCTGCTGCTGATGCTTGTGTTCCGCTCCGTCGCGGTGCCGCTGAAGGCGGCCGTGATGAACCTGCTGTCCATCGGCGGCGCGTACGGCGTCGTGGTGGCCGTCTTCCAATGGGGCTGGCTGGGAGGGCTGTTCGGCCTCGACCAGACACTCCCGATCGCCTCCCCGCTGCCGACGATCTTCTTCGCCGTCCTCTTCGGCCTGTCCATGGACTACGAGGTGTTCCTGCTCTCGCGCATCCGCGAGGAGTACGACGCGACGGGGGACGCCAAGGAGTCGGTGGCCCGCGGCATGGCGGTCACCGGGCGCGTCGTCACCTCGGCGGCGCTGATCATGGCGGTGGTCTTCCTCAGCTTCGTCTTCAACCCCAACCCGCTGGTCAAGATGATGGGGCTGGGCCTGGCGACGGCCGTCGTGCTCGACGCCACGATCGTCCGGATGGTGCTCGTGCCCGCGTCCATGGCGCTGCTGGGACGCGCCGCCTGGTGGCTGCCCCGCATCGGCGCGCGGCGTACCGGCAGCCCGGCCCGGCCCGAGCAGGCTGATCCGGCCGAGAGAGAGCGTCTGGGGACGCGCTAGCCGGCGGCCGGGGTGTCGAAGTGCGCCGGGAGGGCGAGGAGTTCGCCGAGGTCCGCTCCCGGCGCGTACTCCCGCGGCTTCGCGCCCCGTCGCAGCAGCCGCGCGCCGGCGGCGATGCCGCCGAGCCGGAGCGCGTCGCCGGTGCGCCGCAGCCAGGTGCCCTCGCGCAGGCCGAGCACCGGCACGTCGTTCTCCTCCAGGAACTGCGCGAGCCGCTCCTCCCGGGTCTCGCCCATGTGGCTGGTGGACGGGTCGGGGTCGAGGTAATGCGGGTTGATCTGGAACGGGACGAGGCCGAGGGCGGTGAAGCTCGGGGGCTGCACGATGGGCATGTCGTTGGTCGTACGGAGCGTCGGGCAGGCCATGTTGGTGCCCGCCGAGGAGCCCATGTACGGCATCCCGGCGACGGCCCGCTCACGCACCGCGCCGATCAGGCCGTGCTCGTGCAGCGCCTTGAGCAGCCGGAAGCTGTTGCCGCCGCCGGTGAAGACGGCCTGTGCGCCGGCCACCGTGCGGGCGGGGTCGCCGTCCTCGTGCACGCCGCGGACGGAGACACCCAGCGGCTTGAGCGCGGCGGCGACCTTGGCGGTGTAGGCGTCGTGGTCGGCGAGCGCGTACGGCACGAAGACGAGCTCGTCCACGCCCGCCAGGTGGTCCGCGATCACCTCTGTCGCATGCTCCAGGTAACCGCGGCCGGGGGCAGCGGAGTTGGACAGCAGCAGCAGGTTCATCAGGGGGTGCCTTTCCTGGGGGTGACGGGTGTCGGGCGGGAGCGGCGCGGGGCCAGCAGCTCGCCGATCTCGGTGGCGGCGGCCCGCAGCGGGCCGAGGAGTTCCTCGTCAGGGCCGGTGACCACGTCGTGCGGACCGACGAGCGAGAGGGTGCCGACCGGGTGGGCGCGTACCAGCACCGGCACCGCGAGCGCCGCCGTGGCCGGATCGTATTCCCCGGTGGAGTAGGCGTAGCCGTCCTGGCCCGCGCGGACCATCAGCTGCTCCAGCTCCGCCGGGTCGGTCACGGTCTCCGGCGAGAACCGCGCCATGGGCCGGCCGTACAGCAGCCCTGCCCGCTCGCCGGGGGTGAGCATCGCGAAGTACGCGCGGGAGGTGGCGCCCGCGTGTGCCGGGTACAGCTCACCGGTCAGCCGGTAGGCGCGCAGCGGCCCGCTGCCGCCGTCGGCCGTCTCCACACAGCGCAGGTGGACGTTGTCCGGTACGGCGAAGAGCACGGTGGCTCCGGTCCGTATCGCCAGCGCCCGCACGGCGGGCCGCACCAGTCCCGCCATGCCGCCGTGCCGCTCCCACGCGGTCGCCATGTGCCACACGGCGGGGCCCAGGCGGTAGCGCCTGGTGACCGGGTCGGAGACGAGGAAGCCGCGATGTGCCAGGGCGGCCAGCAGCCGCTGGGCCACGGACTTGTCCCAGCCGAACTCGGCGGCCAGGTCCGTAACGCCCCACTCCTCGCGCTCCTGCGAGAAGGCGAGCAGGACGGTGAGCACGCGGTCGGCGGTCTGCAGCGGGGGAGCGGTCATGGCCGGTAGCGTACCGGATAGTGGATACGCTTCTCCCAAATAGAGAAAAGGTTGTCGTAGCCGATACGCGCGTCGCAGTCTGCTGCCTGCCAGACCCACGCACCAAGGGAGCCGCTGTGCTGAAGCACGTGCTCGACGTCATTGACCTCCTCGACCGTCCCCAGGCCACCGGGGACCTCCTCGCCGGTCACCTGCGCTCCGTCCTGGACGCGGCAGGACCGCCCGCCGAGGGCCCGAAGCCGGAGATCACCGTCACCCGCATCGAGGGGGAGAGCGGCGGCACCGACTTCGTCAAGATCACCGTCCCCGGCACCCGCGGCCGGAGCGCCGGCGGCGACGCCCCCACCCTCGGCGTCCTCGGCCGGCTGGGCGGCGTCGGCGCCCGCCCGGAGCGGATCGGTCTCGTCTCCGACGCCGACGGTGCGGTCGCCGCGCTGGCCGCCGCCGCGAAGCTGCTCGACATGTACGGCCGCGGCGACCGCCTGGAGGGCGACGTCATCCTCTCCACGCACGTGTGCCCGGACGCCCCGACCCGCCCGCACGACCCGGTGCCGTTCATGGACTCGCCGGTCTCCGTCCTCGACTGCAACCGCGAGGAGATCTCACCGGAGATGGAGGCGGTGATCTCCATCGACACCACCAAGGGCAACCGGCTCCTCAACCATCGCGGCATCGCCCTCTCGCCCACCGTCAAGCAGGGCTGGATCCTGCGCGTGAGCGACGACCTGCTGGGGCTGCTGGAGACCGTCACCGGCGAACTGGCCCGGGTGCTGCCGATCAATACGCAGGACATCACCCCGTACGGCAACGGGGTGCACCACATCAACTCGATCATGCAGCCGTGCGTGGCCACGGAGGCGCCGGTGGTCGGCCTCGCGCTGGTCACCCAGACCGCGGTGGCGGGCTGCGCGACGGGCGCCAGCCACGAGACGGACATCGCCGCGGCCGCGCGGTTCGCGCTGGAAGCCGCGAAGGACTTCGGGCGCGGGGTCGCGCGCTTCCACGATCCGGCGGAGTTCGACCGGCTGGTCGAGCTCTACGGGCCGATGACCCGGCTGCAGGCGCCCGCCTGACCACCTCCCGTACCGCCGCTCCCGTCCCCCCTGCCCGGCACATCCAACGGAGCACCCCGTGACCACTTCCCAGTCCGCGCCCCAGGCGGCCGCGCCGCCGGAACACCCGCGCGCGTTCGAGCCGGTGACGCTCATCGTCACCATCGTCCTGTCCGTCCTCGGGTCCGTGATCGGCCTGGTGCTGATCACGACCCTGGGCATCGCCCCCAACACCTCGGTCATCGGCGCGCTGCTGGCGATGCTGATCGGCCGGATCACCGTCGCGGGGCTGAGCCGGATGCGCAGCCGGCACCGGCAGAACCTGGTCCAGTCCGCCGTCTCCGGCTCGACCTTCGCCGCCGCGAACTCGCTCATCACGCCCATCGCGGTGCCGTTCCTCATCGGCCGCCCCGACCTGGTGTGGATCATGCTGCTCGGCGCCGTGCTCGGCCTGGCGGTGGACAGCTGGGTGCTCTACCGCGTCTTCGACTCCCGCCTCTTCCCCGCCTCCGCCGCCTGGCCGGCCGGCATTGCCGCCGCCGAGACGATCAAGGCGGGCGACGAGGGCGGCAGGAAGGCCGCGGTGCTCGGCATCGGCGCCGTGGTCGGCTTCGTCGGGGCGCTCTTCAAGATGCCGACATCGGCCGCGGGCGTGGCGTTCCTCGGCAACATCTGGGCGCTGCTGATGTTCGGCGTCGGCCTGCTCGCCGCCCAGTACGTACCGACCGCCTTCGATTACGACCTCGCCTCGAACTACGTCCCGCACGGCGTGATGATCGGTGCAGGCCTGGTGGCACTGGTGCAGGCGATCCTGCTGATGCGGGACCGCAAGGCGACGCAGCGCGCGGCGCAGGAGCTCCTGCCCGCCGGTGACGCCGAGGAGCACGACCCCGGCTTCCGCACCGTCGACGCCGAGCGGCTGCGCCGCGGCCTGCTCGAGGGCATCGCCCTGTTCCTCGTCGGCGCCCTCGTCGTCGCCGTCGGCGGCGGCATCGCCGCGGACATGGGCGGCTTCGGCCTGGTCGCGTGGGTGGCGCTCGCCGGAGTGGCGGCGCTGGTGCACCAGTTGATCGTGGGCCTGGCCGCGATGCACTCCGGCTGGTTCCCGGCCTTCGCGGTCACGCTGATCTTCCTGATCCTCGGTCTGGTACTGAGCATCCCGATGATCCCGCTCGCCCTGCTGGTCGGCTACTGCGCCTGCACCGGACCGGCCTTCGCCGACGTCGGCTTCGACTTCAAGGCGGGCTGGCTGCTGCGCAAGGACGGCGTGCCGTGGCGCCCGTACGAGATGGCGGGCCGCCGCCAGCAGTACCTCTCGCAGCTGGTCGGCTTCGCCGTGGCGATCGTCATCGTCGCCATCGCCTGGAAGCCGTTCTTCTCCGACGGCCGGGTCCCTCCGGTCGCCCAGGTGTACGTCGACACCATCAAGGCCGGCCTCACCGACACCCACGCGGTGACGATGATGCTTCTGTGGGCCGTCCCCGGCGCACTGATCCAGCTGCTGGGCGGCTCGAAGCGGCAGATGGGCGTGCTGCTGGCCACCGGTCTGCTGGTGGCGACCCCGCAGGCGGGCTGGCTGGTCCTGGCCGCCCTGGCCGTCCGCTTCGGCTACACCTGGTGGCGCCGCAACCAGGCCCGGGCCGCGGTCCGTACGAAGGAAGAGCAGGATGCCGCCGCCGAGGCCGCCGACAACGACCTCGCCCTGGTCGGCGCCGGCTTGATCGCGGGCAGCTCGGTCCACGACGTCGGCCAGATTTACAAGGCGGTGTGAGCGTGTCCGAAACAGCAGCGGCGGCCCGGGGCGTGCTAGGCCTGGTCACCATCGGCCAGGCCCCCCGCACCGACCTCACCCCCGACATCCTGCCGCTCACCGCCGGGCTCCGGCTGGCCGAGTGCGGCGCGCTCGACCACGACCGGTTCGACGGGCCCGACGCCGACGCCGTACGCGCCGCCGTCGGCCCCGTCCCCGGCGAGGCACCGCTGATCTCCCGGCTGCGCGACGGCGGCTCGGCCGTCCTCGGACACGACGCGCTCGCCCCGCGGATGGCGGACGCCGTCGCCCGCTGCGAGGCCGCCGGCGCCGCCGCCACGCTGCTGCTGTGCACCGGCCACTTCCCGCCGGTGCCCGCCCGCCGCCCGCTGCTGTACGCCGAACCGCTCGTCCAGCACGCCGTGTGCGCCCTGGTCGGCGCGGACCCGGTCGGCATCGTCTGCCCGCTGCCCGCGCAGCAGGAGGATGTCGAGGCGCGCTGGGCCCGGCTGCTGCCGGGCCCGGTGACCGCCCTGCCGGCCGACCCGTACGGGGAGGCCGCGGCGGAGAGCTGCGCCGCTGCGGCGCGGCAACTGGTCGCGGGCGGGGCGCGCTGGCTGGTGCTGGACTGCATCGGCTACACCGAGGAGATGCGCCGCGCCGCGGCCCGCGCCGCCGCCGTCCCGGTGCTGCTGGCCCGCGCCCTCGCCGTACGACTGGCGGCGGAGGCCGCGCTGTCGGCGGCCCGGGCCCCGCTGTCCTCCTAGGCTTGCGGGATCGCACCGCCGCGATCTCGCATGTCCGCCCAGGAGGCCCCCGTTGAGCAGCAAGCCGATCCCCGTCATCGTCCTCGCGGGCTTCCTCGGATCAGGCAAGACCACGCTCCTGAACCAGCTGCTGCGGACCAGCGACGGCACCCGTATCGCGGCCGTGGTGAACGACTTCGGGAGCATCGAGATCGACGCCATGGCGGTGGCCGGTCAGGTCGACGCGATGGTCTCGCTGGGCAACGGCTGCCTGTGCTGTGCCGTCGACTCCAGCGAGCTGGACGCGTGTCTGGACCGGCTGGCCGAGACCGGCCGGGTGGATGTGATCGTGGTGGAGGCCAGCGGGCTGGCCGAGCCGGTGGAAATGGTGCGGATGATCCTGGCCGGCGAGAGCCCGCGCCTGCAGTACGGTGGCCTGATCGAGGTGGTGGACGCGGCGGAGTTCGACGCCACCCGGTCCCGGCACCCGGAGCTGGACCGGCACCTGGGCGTCGCCGACCTCATCGTCCTCAACAAGGCCGACCGGGTCGGCCGCGACGCCCTGGACCGGCTGCGGACGACGGTGGCGGCGCTCAGCCCGCGCGCCCCGGTGGTGGAGACGGGTCGACCCGGAGCTCCTCTTCGACCCCCGCCCGCGCGACTCCGGGATGCGGCAACTGTCCTTCGCGGACCTGCTGTCGGAGGAGAGCGACGACCACAGCGGGCACGCGCACACGCTCTACGAGAGCGTGGAGTTCACCTCCGCGGACCCACTGGACCCGCGCCGCCTGCTGGACTTCCTGGACCACCGCCCCGCGGGTCTGTACCGCATCAAGGGCTACGTCCACTTCCCGGTGTCGGCCTTCGACCAGCGGTACACGCTGCACGCGGTGGGCTCATTCCTGCGCTTCGCTCCCGCGTCGGGGGAGCGGAGCGAGCGCCCGGCGACGGAGCTGGTGCTGATCGGCGCCGGCATCGACGCGGACGCCGTGCACCGGGACCTGGCCGCATGCCGCAGCACCGAGACCGCGGCCCCGGAGGAGACCGAGCAGGCCATGTGGGGCGTGCTCCGCTTCGCAGCTCCTTAACGTACACTGTACGTAAATTAAGGAGCGCAACGATGAAACCACCTCTTGCCGCACGCATGATGAGAGCGACATGGCGCGGCCTCCCGGCCAAACTGCACGACGTCGGGTGGGAGCCAGGTCTGACGGTGCCGGCCGCCGACGGCAGCCCGCTGATAACGGATCACTACTTCCCGCGCGCCGAGGGTGACTTCCCCACCCTCCTCGTCCGTTCGCCGTACGGCAGGGGAGTGCCGTGGTCCCCGATGTGCGGGATTCTCTTCGCCGAGCAGGGTTTTCACGTGGTCCTGCAGAGCTGCCGCGGCACCGGCGGCTCGGGCGGCACCTTCGACCTGTGGCGCAACGAGCCCGCCGACGGCCAGGCCACGGTGGCCTGGCTGCGCGAGCAGCCCTGGTTCAACGGAACCCTCGGGACCGTCGGCCCCAGCTACCTGGGCTATGTGCAGTGGGCCCTCGCCCTGGACCCGCCGCCGGAGCTGAAGGCCATGGTGGTGCAGGTAGGCCTGCACGATCCCTACGACCTGTTCTACGAGGACGGTGCGCTGCGCCTGGAGACCGCGCTGGTCGACGGCGTGGGCATCACCTACCAGCACCAGGGCATGGGGCGTTTCCTGAAGGCGATCCTCCGCCTGCAGCGCCGCCTGCGCGCTGCCACCACCGCCTGGCCGCTGCGCGGGGCGTACGCGCCGGCCCTCGGCGGTGAAGTGCCCTGGCTGGACGAGGTGATGAGCCACCCGGACCCCAAGGACGCGTACTGGGACGGTGCGTCGGTGGGTGAAGCGGCGGACCGGCTCCGCGTGCCGACGAGCCTGATCACCGGCTGGCACGACGCGCTGGTCGACCAGACCCTCGAGCAGTACGGCCGGCTGCGGCAGGCCGACTGCGACACCGCTCTCCTCGTCGGCCCCTGGACCCACACCTCCGCCCTGCAGCAGGGATGGACCGAGGTCTTCACCGAGAGCCTCGCCTGGCTGCGCGCCCACCTGTGCGACGACCCGTCCGGCCTGCGTCCGACGAGGGTGCGCGTGCACATCGGCGGCGAGGACGCCTGGCGGGACCTCGACGACTGGCCGTCGACGACGTCCGCCGGCCCGTGGTACCCCACCGCGCAGGGCGAACTCACCCAGCAGGCGCCCACGGACTCCACACCCCTGACGTCCTTCCGCTACGACCCGGACGATCCCACCCCGTCCGTCGGCGGCCCGCTGCTCTCCCGTAACGCCGGCCCCCGCGACAACGGCAAGCTCGAGGCCCGGGACGACGTGCTGACCTTCACCGGACCCCCGCTGACCGAACCCGTGGACATCCTCGGGCCGGTCTCCGCGCGGCTGAGCATCTCCACGGACACCGGCCATGCCGACGTCTTCACCCGGCTGTGCGACGTGGACCCAGAGGGCCGCTCCGTCAACGTCTGCGACGGACTGGGCCGACTGCGGACGGAAGGGCAGGAGCCGTCGCAGATCACCATCCCGATGAGCTCTACCGCGCACAGATTCGCCGTCGGCCACCGCATCCGCTGGCAGATCAGCGGCGGCGCCCACCCGCGCTACGCCCGTAACCCCGGCAACGGCGAGTCACCGGTGGACGCCACCACCTTCACACCGGTGCACATCACGCTTCACCCGGACTCGACCCTGACGCTGCGTCAGGCCACAAGCTCGCTCTAGGCTGTGGCGCTGGACCCAGCCGAGGCGTGGAGGCCGTGATGTCGGAACCTGTGGGCGAAGACCCGGTCCCGCGGAGCACGTTCATGCTGATCTTCCGCGGGGGTGCCGTTTCGCGTCCTGAGCTGTCGCCGTCCGAGCTTCAGGCCCATGTCGAGAAGTGGTACCGCTGGTCGGAGGAGTTGGCCGGGCAGGGCAGGCGCAATGCCGGAACCGCCCTCGACGGTCCGGGGGCCACGGTCCGCGGTCGCGAGCTGGTCACCGACGGCCCGTATGCCGAGTCGAAGGACCTGGTGACCGGCAGCATGGTCTTCGAGGCGGCCGGTCTCGAAGACGCCATCGAGGTCGCGCGCGGGTGCCCGACGTATGAGTTCGGCGGGTCCGTCGAGGTACGGCCGGTCCAGGGTTACCGGATCTGACGCCGGTGACCGAAGCACCGGGGGCCCACTCACCTGCGGAGCTGGTCGAGGACCTGTTCCGCAGGGAGCACGCCCATCTGGTCAGCGCGTTGGTCAGGGTCCTGGGCCCCTCGAACATCCCGCTGGCCGAGGACGTCGTCCATGATGCGCTGGTGAGCGCCATGCAGGCATGGCGCTTCGGGCTGCCGCGGGACCCCAAGGCATGGATCATCCGGGCCGCCCACAACCGGGCGATCGACATCATCCGCCGGGAACAGCGGCACCGCTCCTTCCTGCCCGAACTGGCAACCACGACCGCGCTGACCGACACCATCGAGGCGGCGCTGGCCCCGGCCGCCGAGGCGGCCGGCGAGCTGGCGATGATGTTCGCCGTGTGCGACCCCAAGCTGAGCCGCGAGACGCACGTGACCCTGATCCTCCGGTGGCTGTGCGGTCTGTCGCCCAGGGAGATCGGCCAAGCCTTTCTGGTGGATACCCAGACCATCGACCGGCGCTTGCATCGCGGCCGCGGGCACCTGCGTGAACTCGGCCGGCTGCCCGACGTGGACGACCTGCCCGACCTCGACACCCGGCTCGGCTCGGTCCTGCGATCGCTGTACCTGCTGTTCAACGAGGGCTACCACGGCAGCAACCCGCAGGATCCGGTACGCCCCTTTCTGTGCGACGACGCCCTGCGTCTCACCGAGTTGCTGCTGGACGCCAGGGCGACCGCGCGGCCGGAGGTGCACGCCCTGGCGGCCTTGTTCTCCTTCGGTACGGCCCGCCTGTCCACGCGCATGGACGAGCACGGGGTCTTCGTCCCCCTGGAGGACCAGGACCGGAGCCGCTGGGACCGGGCCCGTATCGAGCGCGGACTGATCCATCTCGCCCACGCGGCCACCGGGGATCGCATGTCCCGCTGGCACCTGGAGGCCGGCATCGCCTGCGAGCACGCGATCGCGCCGTCGGTCCGGGAGACGAACTGGGACCGGATCATCGGCTTCTACCAGCTCCTCGCCGAACAGTCCCCGAACCCCATCGTGGCGCTCAACCGGGCGCTGGCCGTGGCCGAACGGGACGGCCTCGAGGAGGGCCGCCGCGAGCTGGTCGCCCTGGCGGCAGAGCCCAAGCTGTCGCGGTACCCCTTCTACTGGGCGGCCCTCGCCGATCTGGAGCGGCGGGCCGGCCGCCACACCGCGGCCCGGGAGCAGTACGAGCACGCGATCGCGCTGGCCCGCAGCACCGCCGAGCGCGCGGCCTTCGAGCGGCGGATCGAGAGCCTGAGAATCTCCTAGCGGCGTGTCCGGTTCCGGCGGACGCCGTTCGTCTTCCTCCTGAGATCACCCGATCCGACCAGGAGAGAAGGCAACCATGACCGCGGTAGTCCCCGGCAACGACCTGGGCGGCGACAAGGTCGCGCCATCGGGCCACGTGCACCGGTGGCGGGCGTTCGCGCTGCTCGCCGTGGCGTACTTCATGACGGCGGCCGACATGCTGATCGTCAACGTCGCGTTGCCGACGATCGGCCGCGAGCTGCATTTCGCCCAGGCTGACCTGCAGTGGGTGGTGACCGCCTACGCGCTCACCTTCGGCGGCTTCCTGCTGCTGGGCGGCCGCGCCGCCGACCTGCTCGGGCGCCGGCGCGTGTTCACCGCCGGGCTGGCGCTGTTCACCGCGGCCTCGCTGGCCTGCGCGCTCGCCACCAGCGGCATCTTCCTGGTCATCATGCGGGGCGTGCAGGGCCTCGGCGCCGCCGTGGTGCTGCCCGCCGCGCTGTCGATCGTGATGAGCATGTTCACCGAGGGCGCCGAACGTAACAAGGCACTCGGCCTGTGGGGCGCCATCGGCGCCAGCGGCGCGACCGCCGGCGTGCTGGCCGGCGGCGCGATCACCCGCTATGCGGGCTGGCCGTACATCTTCTACCTGAACGTGGCCGTCGGCGCGGCCGCGCTCCTCCTGACCCGGCGCATAGTGCCGGAAAGCAGGCTGCGCCTCGCACACCGCCGCTACGACCCGTTCGGCGCCATCACCGTGACCGCCGCTCTCGTGATCATGGTGTACGCCATCTCGCAGGCGCCGACCGCCGGATGGACGGCCACCCGGACCCTGGCCCTGCTCGCGACCTCGGCGGCCCTGCTGGCCGCGTTCGTGGCCATCGAGGCCCGGGCCCCGGCGCCGCTGCTGCCGCTGCGGCTGTTCCGGCTGAGCACCCTCGCGGGGTCCAACGCCGTCGGGTTCCTGCTCGGCGCCGGCTTCTACGGCTATATCTTCATCGGCACCCTCTACATGCAGCAGGTACTCGGCTACCCCGCGATGACCACCGGCCTCGCCTGGCTCACCGTCGGCCTGACCGGCGTAGCACTGGCCGGTCCCGCGCACGTGCTGGTCACCCGCATCTCGGTCCGGCTGGTGATGGCGGCCGGCCTGTCCCTGACCGGCGCCGGAATCCTGTGGATGGCCCAGGCGCCCGCCGGCGGCAGCTTCTGGGCGGACCTGGCCGGCCCCCTCTTCCTCACCGGCGCGGTCACCTGGATCTTCATCCCGGTATCGATCGGCGCCCTGGTCGGCGTCACCGAAAGGGACGCGGGCATCGCCTCCGGCCTCATCGACTCATCCCAGCAACTCGGCGGCGCCATCGGGATCGCCGTCGCCTCCACGGTGGCGGCCACCCGCACCCACGACCTCCAGGACCGGGGCTACGCCACCGCGGCCGCACTCACCGGCGGATTCCAGACCGCCTGGTGGGTCTGCGGCCTCACCGCCCTGGCCGGCATCCCCCTCGCCTTCCTCCTCATCCGGCGCTCATCCACCCAAAGTCAGGAGAACCACGGTGCGTAAGCTCATCGAATCGACGCTCGTCACGCTGGACGGCGTCATCGAAGCCCCCGAACGCTGGGCCCTCTTCGACGCCGAGTCGTCAGCGCTGTCGCTCGAACAGCTCGACAACTACGAGGCCTTCATCATGGGCCGGACGACCTACGAGACGTTCCGCGCGAACTGGGGGAACGTCACCGGCAACCCCTACATCGACCGCATCAACGCCATGCCCAAGTACGTCGCATCCCGATCGCTGACCGAGACGACATGGAACGCCACTCTGCTGGGCCCCGACCCGTCCGGCGCGATCGCGAAGCTCAAGGCCCAGCCGGGCAAGGACCTCATCAAATACGGCACCACACGCCTCGACGCCACCCTCATCCAGGACCACCTGGTCGACGAGTTCCGCCTCTGGTACATGCCCGTGGTGGCCGGCTCAGGACAACACCTCTTCGAGCACGTGGACACCACTCAGCTGCACCTCACGCTCACCAACGAGCAGCGCCTGCACAACGGCTCGGTCATCCTCACCTACGTGCCGAGCTGACCGACGACCCAACACAAACGGTGCCGGCCGCGACGCGGTCGGCACCGGAGGGTGTATTGCTGGTGTCCGAGGGGGGACTTGAACCCCCACGCCCGATAAAGGGCACTAGCACCTCAAGCTAGCGCGTCTGCCATTCCGCCACCCGGACTTGGGCGTCGCCTGTTGCGACGCCATGAACCTTAGCAAAGAAACCGCGCACCGCGATCACCCGCCCTTGGGCTGCGGCGGGGGGCGAGGCAGGATGGGGGGCGGCAGACCCGCACGACACCAGGAGGCATGGTGAGCCAGGAGCCCGCCCGTACCGTCAGCGGCGAGGACGAGGTCGTCGACCTGTGCCGGGACCTGATCCGGATCGACACCAGTAACTACGGCGGCAACGAAGGGCCGGGGGAGCGCGCCGCCGCCGAGTACGTGGCGGAGAAGCTCGCCGAGGTCGGTCTCGAGCCCGAGATCTTCGAGTCGGCCCCGGGGCGCGCCTCCACCGTCGCGCGGATCGAGGGCGAGGACCGCTCACGGCCGGCCCTGCTCATCCACGGGCATACGGACGTCGTCCCCGCCAACGCCGACGACTGGACCCACCACCCCTTCTCCGGCGAGATCGCCGACGGCTGCGTCTGGGGTCGCGGCGCCGTCGACATGAAGGACATGGACGCCATGACCCTCGCCGTCGTACGCGACCGGCTGCGCAGCGGGCGCAAGCCGCCGCGCGACGTCGTGCTCGCCTTCCTCGCCGACGAGGAGGCCGGTGGGGTCTACGGGGCCAAGCACCTCGTGCAGAAGAAGCCCGAGCTCTTCGAGGGCGTCACCGAGGCGATCGGGGAGGTCGGCGGATTCTCGTTCACCGTGAACGAGGACGTCCGGCTCTACCTCATCGAGACCGCCCAGAAGGGCATGCACTGGATGAAGCTCACCGTCGACGGGACGGCGGGCCACGGGTCCATGACCAACACCGACAACGCCATCACGGAGCTGAGCGAGGCCGTCGCGCGGCTCGGGCGGCACAAGTTCCCGGTGCGGCTGACGAAGTCGGTGCGCGGCTTCCTCGACGAGCTCGGCGACGCGCTCGGGGTCGAGCTCGACCCCGAGGACATGGACGCCACCCTCGCCAGGCTCGGCGGCATCGCGAAGATCATCGGCGCTACGCTCCGTAACACCGCCAACCCGACGATGCTCGGCTCCGGCTACAAGGTGAACGTCATCCCCGGCCAGGCCACGGCGCATGTCGACGGGCGCTTCCTGCCGGGGTACGAGGAGGAGTTCCTCGCCGACCTCGATCGCCTGCTCGGGCCGCGGGTGCGACGCGAGGACGTACACGCCGACAAGGCCCTCGAGACCACCTTCGACGGGGCGCTGGTCGAGGCGATGTCGTCCGCGCTGAAGGCCGAGGACCCGATCGCCCGCGCGGTCCCGTACACGCTCTCCGGCGGCACCGACGCGAAGTCCTTCGACGACCTCGGCATCCGCTGCTTCGGCTTCGCGCCGCTGCAGCTGCCGCCGGAGCTGGACTTCGCCGGGATGTTCCACGGCGTGGACGAGCGGGTGCCGGTGGACGGGCTGAAGTTCGGGGTGCGGGTGCTGGACCGCTTCCTGGACGCCTGCTGAGGCGCACCGTCCCGCGCTGTTGACGCCGTAAATGCACTTGTGGGCCTGGCCGTTGATCGGCCAGGCCCACAGTCGTACGTGCGTGCTCATACAGACTGAAATGGGTGAACCACACCATAGGTTCGTAGCTTGATTGCTCCGTCTTCGTTGCAAAGGGTGCGGTCCGCGGCTGGGACCGCACCATCAATGAGGAGGAAGAATGATCAAGAAGGTTGTCGCCGCTGCGGCTGCCACCGGTGGCCTCGTACTCGCTGGCGCGGGTCTGGCCGTCGCTGACTCGGGCGCCCAGGGTGCGGCCGTCGGTTCCCCCGGCGTTGCGTCTGGCAATGTCGTCCAGGTGCCGGTCGACCTGTCGCTGAACGCGTGCGGGAACACCGTGAACGTCATCGGGCTGCTGAACCCGGCCGCTGGCAACACCTGCATCAACAAGTGACGTTGTGCGTCTGCCCGTAAGGGTATGACCCGGCGGCCCCGGAGCGCGCACGCGCGCTCCGGGGCTCGCTGGGTACTCGGTGGACGGGCCGTCACCCGTCCGCTTCCAGCAAGGTAAGTAAGGCAGGGAACGACCCATGCGACATGTCGCAAGGAAGAGCCTGATCACCGTGGCCGCCGCGGGCGGTGTGCTCGCCGCCGCGAGCGGTTACGCGACCGCGGACTCCGGTGCGAACGGCAGGACGGCCGACTCGCCCGGCATCGGCTCCGGCAATCTCGTGCAGGTGCCGGTCAACATTCCGGTGAACGTGTGCGGGAACACCGTCAACGTCGGCGGACTGCTCAACCCCGCCGAGGGCAACTCGTGCGTCAACAAGGGCGGTGCGGCCGACCAGGACGGCGGGGGGTCGTCTGGGAACGGCGGCGCCTCTGCTGACGGCGCGGCGCACGACTCTCCTGGCATCGGCTCCGGCAATGTCATCCAGGCGCCGGTGGACGTGCCGATCAACGTGTGCGGCAACTCCGTCACGGCGGTGGGCGCCGGCAACGGCACCGACGGCAACGAGTGCGGGAACGACGCGAAGCCGAGCCCGCCGAAGGACCACAACCCGCAGCCGGAGGAGCCGGGCAAGCCCGACACGCCGGACAACCCGGGCAAGCCCAAGCCGCCGGCCAAGCCGGACACGCCGGACTCCCCGGACTCGCCCGACGACCGGACGCCGGCCGAGCCGGTCACGCACGAGTCGAAGCCGGGCGGCGGCGAGCTCGCGCAGACCGGTTCCGACAGCGGCATGCTCGGGGTGGCGGTGCCCGCCGCGGGCGCTCTGCTGGCCACGGGCGCGGTGCTCTACCGCCGGTCGCGTTCGGCGGCGTAAGGCGCTGCCTGCGGACATGACGTACGGGGACGGGGCCGGTGGCGAAGGTGGCCGGCCCCGTCCCCGTACGTCACCAGGCGCACGTCACCACGTGGCGCGCAGCTGGCGGATGATTCTTCGGCGCAGGCGCACTCTTCGGCTGCCGTCAGGCAGCAGGCGCAGCCGGTCCAACTCCCAGTGTCCGTACTCGGCGTGGTCGGTCAGTAGCTTGGTCGCCGCGGTCCGGGTCACCCCACGCGGCACGTACACATCGCGAAACTCGTATTCCGGCATCGCATCCATTGTGCGGAATGGCCCCCTCTACGGATAGCGTCTGCACTATGTCTGATGCTGCGCAGCCCACCGCTGCCGAGGTACGCGCCGCCGCGGAGGCGCTCAAAGCCGCGCTCGACCGCCACCTGGCGGCGGTCGAGAACCGGTCGGGCGAGGACGACTCGGCCGTCTACTCCGCCTTCGAGAAGCTGGCCGCCGCAGCGGAGGCGTACGACGAGCTGCTGTACGACGTCCATGACGAAGTCACCCCCTTCGAGATCCCGAGCAGCGACACCCTGCCCGCGTACACGGGACCGGAGGAGCCGAGCGCGCTCAGCGTGCTGATCCGCCGCGACTACGCGGTCGTGGACTCCCACCGGCTGCTGGCCCAGGCCCAGCGGATCGCGGACCTCGACCCCGACGTGGAGGTCGGCCCCGGCGCCGAGGAGGAGGACACCGGCGAACGGGTCGGCAAGAGCATGACGGCAGCTCTCGGCGTCCTCTTCGGCGAATACGAACCGGACGAGATCGCCTCCCGCCACCTCGAGCTCGGCCTCGCCGAGGGCGACTCCACGGTGTGGGTGGCGGCGGCGGAGGAGCCCTCGGAGCCGGGCGAGTGGCTCTCGGCCCCCTTCGACGCCGCCGACCCGGCCCAGGTCATCTGCCGCTTCGACGTCAGCGCGGCCTTCGACGAGGAGCTGGACATCGAGGACGAGGACGTCGAAGACGAAGACGTCGAGGACGAAGACGAGGACGAAGAGCCACAGTCAGACCCCCTCGACGACGGCGACGACGACCTGGAACCACTGGACAGCGGCCGCTGACGGGCGAAGGCCAGCTGGTGGGGCGGCCGGGCCGCGGCCGCTTGGCCCGCCCCGGCCGGCATCGCTTAGGGGGTACGGGCTTAGGGCGTATGGGTCGCCACCGCTTGGCCGCCCCCGCCTGGATGTCCACGCTGTCATCGCTCGGCTGCCCTAACGCGACCGCTTGGCCGCCCCGCCGCGCCGCCTAGGCGTCCGCGCTGTCACCGCGTGGGCGCACGAGTCGCGCCGCATGGGCGCCTGCGCCGCACGCCGTTTGGGTGGACGGCCGCCGTGGGGCGGCGCGGGCGGGCAAGCGGCCCGCAGCCGCCCTCCCCGCCAGCCCCGAGACCAAGTCGTGCGCCGCGACGGGACTCAGCTCGCAGCGGCTGCCGGCTCCGGCTGCGGGCGCAGCAGTGCGCGCAGGCGTGTCGTGCGGTCCCGGGCCGGCACCTCCGCGATCGCGCGGGCGAGGGCGGGGCCCGCGCCGTGCACCACGGAGAGGTGCTGCTCGCCGCGGCTGAATGCCGTGTACGCCCACGAGCGGGTCAGCGCCCGTTCCGTGGCCGGATCTCCGGGGATGACGACGATCGCCGCCGGCCACCGCCGCCCCGCGGCCTGGTGCGCGGTCAGCGCCCATCCGTGCCGCACCGCTCCGCTCGCGACGGCGTCCGGCCGGACCGTGAGCGGCTCCTGACGGCCCGGGCAGCGCAGATGCAGGCCCTGGTCGTCGGCCGAGGCCACGGCGCCGAGCAGGGCACGGCCCGGCGCCGGCACGTACACGACCCGGTCGCCCTCATCAAAGCCGCCGAACTTGCCGGGGCCGGGGTTGATCCGCTCCTTGAGCGCCGCATTGAGCGCGCGCGTCCCGGCCGGCCCACCGTGGCCGACCGCGATCACCTGCACGTCACCGGCGGGGACGCCGAAGGCGCGCGGCACCGAGTCGGCGACGAGCTGCACCGCGCGGTGCACGGCTTCGCCGGCGTCTCGCGCCGGAACGATGACGACCTCCTTACCGGGCGCCTCAACCTCGGCCAGCTCACCGACGCCGATGCTGGAGACCAGCTCCCCGATGGGCCCCGGGTCCGGCGTACGGGACACGACGACGGGACAGGTGCGAGCGGCGGCGAGATCGGCGAACACCCGCCCGGGACCCGGCGCTTCGAGCCCCGCCGGATCACCGCTGAGCACGAGCCGGCCACCGTCGGGCAGCGCCTCCACGAGGCCCGCGGCAGTCTCCACGTCGAGCAGCGGGGCATCACTCACGACAAGCAGATCAAGCGCAAGCACCCCTTCGCCGTCGAACCCAGGCCCCTCGGCTCCGCCCAGCAGACCGGCGAGGGTGACGGCGTGCGACGCGGCCTGTGCGACGGGGTCCGCTCCCGCGGGCGCCGACTGCGCGGCCGGAGCCTCGCCCAGCAGCTCCGCGATACGGGCCCGGCTCTCCGGCGTGTGGGTGGCGGCGTACGCGCGGAGGCCGAGCGCCTGCGCGGCGGCCACCAGCGCCGCGGGCTCGGCGCGGGCCGTCTCGCCGCCGGAGTGCAGCACGAGGCCGGCGGACGCGGCAGCACGGATCAGCTCCGCGGCGGACGGCGACGGGGCGGAGGCCGCGGCGGCGTCCCAGTCGCCGGGGCCGGGGGCAGCCGGGCGACCACCCGATTCAGCGCTCGCGTCCGCGGCTCCCGCCTCAGCCCCAGTCGCTCCGGGGGCACCCGCGGCGGCCGCCGCGAACGTGCTCACCAAGCGGGTCAGCCCATCCGCGAGAGCCTCCTCGGCGACAGCGATGCGCTCGAGCCCGAGCAGAATCCGTACCGGCTGCCGCTCCTCCCCGTCCTCGTCCGCCACCGGCGCCGCAGTCTCGTCTTCCTCCTGGAAGACCAGGGCGGCACCCGCCGAGACCGCCTCGCGGACCGCCTCCTCCGGGTCCGGCACCGCGTGCTGGCCGAGGGCGCGCTGCAGTACGGAAGTCTCCAGCGCCGTATGGCCCTTGAGCGCGGCCTGCTCCAGCAGCCACCCGACCAATGCCGCCGCGCGCCGCTCGTCGGCGGGCCCGCACTCCGCGCCGAGCAGAGCGCGGGCGAAGCCGTCGGCCTGTTCGGGGCGGACGCCGGGGACGGCGAGCAGCTCCCACGGGTCGGCGCGCAGCGCCTCGGCGGCGGCCGGGCCGAGGGCTCGGGCGACCTGCGGCGCGAGGGCCTCCGGCGCGCCGCCGGTGGTCAGCACCTCGCGTACGGCGGCGACCGCCGACTCGTCGACGGGGGCGGGGCCGGCGGCCGCCGGGGTGGCACCGCGGGCGGTGGGAACGGTCGCCGCGGTGCGCGTCGGCTGCGGGCGCTGGCGCTCGGCAAAGAACGACGAGGCCTTGGCCTCCCCGCTCTCCACGGCCCGCACCGCGGCAAGCAACTGCGCGGCGTCACCACTGAGCGCCTTCCCGCTCTCGACCCGAAGCCGCTCCCGCCGAGCCGCGTCCTCAGCACTCTCGGCGCCCTCAGCCTCGTCGCGCTCGGCGTCGCCCTTGGCCGCAGCACTCTCGGCGTCGCCCTTGGCCGCAGCACTCTCGGCGCCGCCCCCGGCCTCGTCGCCCTCAGCGCCGGGCTCGGCCTCGCCGTCCTCGGCGCCGGAATCGTCGCCGTCCGCCGCATCGGCGGTGCCCACCCCGTGGGACGCC
>NZ_JAAKZV010000117.1 GCF_011044975.1 Streptomyces coryli
TGGTTCTGTACAAGTGCGTCGAGCTCGTCGCGGGCCGGCATGGAGGAGGAGGCGCCCGGGCGCTGCACGGCGAGCGCCGACGCCGCCGCGGCCCATGCCATCGCCTCCGGCATCGGAACTGCTCAAGCAGGTACCCGAGGTAGTGATCACCCTCGGCGAGGCCGGCAGCCTCTACGCGGCCCGCGGCGCCGACCCGGTGCAGGTCCCCGCCGTCCGCGTCGAGGCCGTCGACACCACCGCAGCCGGGGACACCTTCGTCGGCGCGCTCTGCGTCGCGTACGGCGAGGGCCGCCCGATGCCGGAGGCGATGGCATGGGCCGCGGCGGCGTCGGCGCTCGCCGTGCAGCGCCCGGGCGCCTCCTCCTCCATGCCGGCCCGCGACGAGATCGACGCACTCGTACAGAACCACTCCGAGGAGTCCGCATGACCGACGACGCCACCACGCCCGCACCCCTCGAAGGCCTGCGCGTCCTGGACCTCGCGACCCTCTTCGCGGGACCGCTCGCCGCCACCATGCTCGGCGACTTCGGCGCCGAGGTGATCAAGGTCGAGCACCCGGTCAAGCCCGACCCGTCCCGCGGGCACGGCCCGGCCAAGGACGGCGTCGGCCTGTGGTGGAAGCTGCTCGGCCGCAACAAGAAGGCGATCACCCTCAACCTCTCCACCCCGGAAGGCCGCGAGGTCCTCCTCAAGCTGGCCGCCGAATCGGACGTGATCATCGAGAACTTCCGCCCCGGCACCCTGGAGAAGTGGGGCCTCGGCTGGGACGAGCTGAGTGCCGCCAATCCCCGCCTGGTCCTGGCCCGCGTCACCGGCTTCGGCCAGTTCGGCCCGTACTCCCGCCGCCCCGGCTTCGGCACCCTCGCCGAGGCGATGTCCGGCTTCGCCGCGATCACCGGCGAGGCCGACGGACCGCCGACCCTGCCGCCGTTCGGCCTCGCCGACTCGATCGCGGCGCTCTCCACCTCGTACGCCGTGATGGCCGCCCTCGCGGGCCGCGACAAGACCGGCAAGGGCCAGGTCGTCGACATGGCGATCATCGAGCCGATGCTGACCATCCTCGGCCCGCAGCCCATCTGGTACGACCAGCTCGGCTACGTCCAGCCGCGCACCGGCAACCGCTCGACGAACAACGCCCCGCGCAACACGTACCGCACGGCCGACGAGAAGTGGGTCGCCGTCTCCACCTCCGCGCAGTCGATCGCCGAGCGCGTCATGCGCCTGGTCGGCCGCCCGGAGTTCATCGACGAGCCGTGGTTCGCCACCGGCGCGGGCCGCGCCCAGCACGCCGACGAGCTGGACGAGGCGGTCGGCTCCTGGATCGCCCGGCACGACCGCGACGAGGTGATCACCGCCTTCGAGAAGGCCGAGGCCGCCATCGCCCCGATCTACGACATCAGCGACGTGATGGCCGACGAGCAGTACCGGGCCCTGGACTCCATCACCGAGGTCGAGGACGAGGAGCTCGGGACCGTGAAGATGCAGAACGTCCTCTTCCGCCTCTCCGAGACCCCCGGCGCCATCAAGTGGGCGGGCCGCCCGCACGGCGCCGACACCGACGAGATCCTCGGCGGCCTCGGCTACGACGCGGCCGCGATCGCGGAGCTGCGCGAGAAGGGGGCTTCCTGATGGATACGGTCCTGACCTGGCTCTACGTCCCCGGCGACCGCCCGGACGTGGTCGCCAAGGCGCTCCACTCCGGCGCCGACGTGGTCCTCGTCGACCTCGAGGACGCGGTCGCGCCCGACCGCAAGACCTACGCCCTGGAGGCCACGACCGAGCTGCTCAGCGAGCCGGAACCGGGCCCGGCCCCGGTCCACGTCCGTATCAACGCCCTCGACGGCCCCCTCGCCCACACCGAGCTCCGCGCCCTGGCCGGACTCCCGGGCCTCGCCGGGCTGCGCCTCCCGAAGGTCACCGACCCGGCCCAGGTCCACGAGGTCGCCGCCTGGGCCCCGGAGACCCCGCTGTACGCCCTGCTGGAGTCGGCACTCGGCGTGGAGCAGGCATACGCGATCGCCTCGTCCCACCCCGCGATCCAGGGCCTGGCCCTGGGCGAGGCGGACCTGCGCGCCGACCTCGGCGTCACGGACGACGCCGGCCTCGCGTACCCGCGCTCGCGCGCGATCGTCGCCGCCCGCGCGGCGGGCCTGGCCCCGCCGCCGCAGTCGGTCTACCCGGACGTCCGCGACACCGAGGGCCTGGCCCGCTCCTGCGCGGCGGGCCGCACCCTCGGCTTCCTCGGCCGCACGGCGATCCACCCCCGCCAGCTCCCGGTGATCGAGGCGGCGTATCTGCCTACGGCAGCGGAGATCGAGCGGGCGGAGGAGATCGTCAAGGCGGCGGCGACGGACGCCGGGGCGCTGGCGCTGCCGGACGGCCGCTTCGTGGACGCGGCGGTCGTGGCGGGCGCCCAGCGCACGCTGGCCCTGGCCCACCGCCGCCGCTAGGACGACCTCAGCAGTCGGGGATCTCCTTCCCCGCGTTGTCCTTGGCCTCGTCGTTCCCCCACCGGGACAGGTAGTACGCCGACACGTACTGATCGGCGGGCCCAGAGTCCGGATCGGTCTTCAGCCACCACGTGTTGTAGTTGCCGGCGTCGTCGCGGATCTCGCGGCCCTTGGCCTTGCAGAAGACATAGTTGGTGCCCTTGTTCAGGGTGCCGGTCTGCGCGGTGGAGGTCGGCGAGGCGAAGACGGGCGCGTCGGCGAACGTGTCGACCCAGTACTTGCCGTCCTGCCCGGAGCAGCCGTTGTCGCTGGTGAGGTGCTTCTGCCCGTACGAACCCGGGTACGGGGCCTGCGACTGGCCGTTGATGTGGATGGTCTGTCCGGCGCCGTTGTAGAGCTGCTCGTAGTGGATGTGGGCGCCGGAGGAGTTGCCGGTCGAGCCGGTGGTCCCGATCGGCTGCCCCTGCGAGACGGCCGAGCCGTCGGCGACGGAGAACGACGCGAGGTGGAAGTAGAACGTCTTCCAGCCGCCGCCGTGGTCGATCACGATGTAGTTCCCGGCGCCGCTCGGCTGCGAGTGCCGGGTGGCGGTCCCGGCGGCGGAGGCGAGTACGGGGGTGCCTGCGGTGGTGCCGCCGTCGGAGCGGATGTAGTCGAGGGCGAGCCGCACCTCGGCGGAGTGGTGGCTGTAGGTCCACTGCTGGCCGCAGGGGAACGGCGCCTTGAACTCGGGCGCCGCGCTCGCCGTCGGGGCGGCGACGAAGCCGACGGCGATCGCCGTCAGTACGGCGAGGAGTATCGCGAGCGGTCTCTTATACATCCCCGCAGAATGCCGAGGATTGGCATGCCCGCGACAGCCTCAGATCGTCCCGAGACGACTCAGAACTTCTGGGACGAGTCCGCTTGCTCCGCCTTCGTCCCCTTCTCCGCCTCGGCGGAGTCAGGGGTGTCGGAGCCGGACTCGCTCCCGGAGCTCTCGGAGCTCTCGGAGCCGACCGCCTCGGCGCTCTCCTCCTGAGCCCCCGGCTCGACGATCGTCTCCCGCCCCGGCCGCAGCTTCGCCGAGATCACGAAGTAGGCCACCGCGGCGACGAAGAGGATAATCGACGTCCAGACGTTCAGCCGCAGCCCCAGCACGTGGTGCGCCTCGTCGATGCGCATGTACTCGATCCAGCCGCGCCCGGCGGTGTACCCCGCCACGTACAGCGCGAAGACCCGCCCGTGCCCGAGCCGGAAGCGGCGGTCGGCCCAGATGAGCAGCAGGCAGACGCCGACGTTCCACAGGAACTCGTACAGGAAGGTCGGGTGGAAGGTCCCCGTCACCCCCGGTTCGAGGACGTTGTGATCACCGTCGATCTCCACCGCCCACGGCACGTCGGTGGCCTTGCCGTACAGCTCCTGGTTGAACCAGTTGCCCCAGCGGCCGATCGCCTGCGCCAGCACGAGGCCGGGGGCGAGGGCGTCCGCCCACGCCGGCAGCGGGATGCCGCGGCGGCGGCAGGCGATCCAGGCGCCGAGGGCGCCGAGGGCAACGGCGCCCCAGATACCGAGGCCGCCCTCCCAGATCTTGAAGGCGTCGACCCAGTTGCCGTCCTTGCCGAAGTACGGCTCGTACGTGGTGATCACGTGGTAGAGCCGACCGCCGACGAGGCCGAAGGGGACCGCCCAGATGGCGATGTCCGCGACCGTCGTGCGCTTGCCGCCGCGGGCCTCCCAGCGGCGGCCGCCGAGCCAGATCGCGACGAAGATCCCGATCAGAATGGCGAAGGCGTATCCGCGCAGCGGGATGGGACCAAGGTGGATGACACCTTGCGACGGGCTGGGGATGTAAGCGATGTCCATGGCAGCACCGACCGTACCCTGCCGGGCGGGTGGTCGGGCAACCCACCCGGCAACGGGTACATAACTCCGGTCTAGGACTTGGCGTCCTTGGCCTTCTTATCGACCAGTTCGGTCAGCTTCTTCGGGGTCAGGTCGCTGTTCTGCCCCCAGACGTTCTTGCCGTCGAGCAGCACGGTCGGGGTCGAGCTGTGGCCCGACTTGCCGAAGGCCTCCTGGGACTTCTGCACCCAGCCGTCGTAGCGGCCGTCGTCGACGCACTCGTCGAATGTGTCGCCGCTCAGCCCCTTCACCTGCTTCGCCAGCTCCTTGAGCCGCGATCTGTCACCGAAGTCGTCACTCGTCTCCTGCGGCTGGTTCGCGTACAGCACGTCGTGATACTCGCGGAACTTCCCGGCGTCCTGGGCGCAGGCGGCGGCATTGGCGCCGTTCAGCGAGCCCTTGCCGCCGAGGTTGCCGTCGATGAGCGTCACGAGGTGGTAGTCGGCGCTGAGCTTGCCGTCGTCGACCAGTTGCCCGATCGTCTTGCTGAAGCCCTGCTCGAACTGCCCGCACGCCGGACACCGGAAATCCTCGTACACGGTGAGCTTCGAGGGCGCGTCCGCCTTGCCGGCCCGGATGGCCAGGCGGTCCTCGCCCGTGGCGCCCTTCGGGTACACGACCGCCTTCTTGGCATCGTCGTCGCCGGAATTGGCCTTGTTGACGGCAAAGGCGATGCCGCCCGCCACCACGATCACGCCGAGCACGCTCGCCAGCGCGATCATCGTGCGTCTGGTCTTCTGCCGCGCCTTCTCCCGCTCCCGCTCGGCCGCGAGCCGCTCACGGGCTGCGCGCTTGCCTTCCCTGTTGCGTTCACTCACGCCCGGCGTAACGAGAGGGGCCGTCGCCGGTTGCGGGCCGTCGCCTCAGAACACCCGCCCGTACTGGAGCCAGGCGGCAAGGGCGGAGACGGCGATCATGCCGCCGATGACGGCGACGCTGATCAGGACGGTGCGCAGCCGCCCCTCGGAGAGGTTCGGGCGGGGGCGCCGCACCCGGCGCCGCTTGCGCCGCGGGGCGGCGGCCCTGGCGGCCTCTTCCTGCCGAAAGCGCTCCTCGACCATACGGGCCCGAGCCGACGGCTCCTTCGGCGCACTCTCGTCGATCCGCCCCCAGGAGTCCTTCTCGAACTTCTCCCATATGTCGTCCGGCAGCCCCTCTCCCTCGCCGGACCTGCGCTGATCCTCCATGCCGCACCCCTCTCCGGTACCTCCACAGTACGCCGGAGGGCCTGGCCGTATCCTCTCCGGCGGATGGAGGGGATGACGGTGACTGATCCGCTGGAGGGGCCCGGGATCCGCAGGCTTCTGGAGGACACCACCAAGGATGGCGACGCAGCGGTCGTGGCAGGAATGGCGGTGACGCTCGGGCAGCGGCACGCGAAGGCGGCGCAGCGCGCGGACGAGCTCTCCCGCAGCGTGAAGCATGCGGCGCGAGTGCTCGCGCTGACGCCCGGCGAGGAGAACGTGCGGGCGCTGCTGTCGCTGCTGACGGACCTGCGGGGCGACTACTTCCTCCCCAGGCTTGACCAGCGGCACCTGGCCTCGCTGCTGGCGGAGGCACAGTCGGAGGACGACCTGTTCCCCGTCTTCGCCGACGACCCGTCCGGCGGGGGCGTCCTGTCCGCGTGCCTGTTCCACGAGATGGTGCTGCGCGGCGCCGACGGGCCGGAGCTGAAGCGGCGCACGGGGTGGCGGCTGAGCGGCTCGTGGCACCCCGGTCTGGCCTGGCTGCCGGACGAGCGGGCGGACATGGAGCGCTCCTCGCACTTCCCCAGCCGCCGGTACAACGGCGAGGCCAACGGCGGAACCAGCATCATCACGGAGACCACCGCGCGCCTCGACCCGCCCACGCCCCGTACCACCGGCCGCCCCGACGTCGTAGAAGTGACCACGCCCGAGCTGCACGAGGACATCAGCGGCCCGCCCCGGGAAGGCGGCTGGTCCTACGAGGCCCGCAGCTACCGGACCGCCGCCCCCGTCGCACCGGCGGACCTGCCCGCTGTGCTGGCCGGCCTGCCGCTGCTGTGTCTCACCGGCCTGGGCCCGAGCGACCGCTTCGCGGTGGCGCCGTGCGGCCTGGAGGACGTCTGGGAGCTGCTCTTCACCACCGCTTCCCTGGGCGTCTTCGGCGGCAGCGGCGTACACGGCGCGTACGGCAGGCTGTCGGCCTGGCGCTCCATCGCGGGCCTCGCCGGCGCGCCCACGTCGACGATGCCGGGCGGCATCGCGGGCCTGGAGGCCTGGCCCGAGGCCGCGACCCCGGAGGCCGTGCTGGAAGCCGCGGCCGCCTGCACCTGGCTGCGCTTCGAGGCGGACTCGGAGTGGTTCTACAACGACATGTACGCCGACTACGGCATCGCCACCCTCTCCCCGGACGGCCGGCGGATCGCGGTCGTGGCGGCGACGACCACCGACTGAGGACGCGATACGGCGGGCGGGAGTCCGGCTCCCGCCCGCCGTATCGGAGGTGCGCTAGTCGCGGCGGACGCCCGCCGCCAGCTCGCCCGCGAGCTCGCGGACCGCGGTCAGGCCCGCCTCGCGGGAGTCGGCGTCGAGCATGCGCTTGACGAAGGCCGAGCCGACGATGACGCCGTCGGCGAAGGCGGCGACCTCCGCGGCCTGGGTGGCGTTGGAGACGCCGAGGCCCACGCAGACGGGCAGGTCGGTCGTCGCCCTGGTCCGCTGCACCAGGTCGGCGGCCTGGGCGCCGACCGATGCGCGGGTGCCGGTGACGCCCATCAGGGAGGCGGCGTAGACGAAGCCGGAGCCGGCCGTGGTGATCTTCGCGAGGCGGGCGTCCTGGCTGGACGGAGCCACCACGAAGACGGTCGCGAGGCCGTGCTTCTCGGCCGCCGCGCGCCAGACCTGCGACTCCTCGACCGGGAGGTCGGGGAGGATGCAGCCGGCGCCGCCGACGGCCGCGAGATCCTCGGCGAAGCGCTCGACGCCGTAGCGGTCGACCGGGTTCCAGTAGGTCATGCACAGGATCGGCTTGCCGGTGCGGCGGTGCACCTCGCCGACCGTGCGGATGACGTCCTTGATCTTCAGGCCGCCGCGCAGCGCGATGTCGTCGGCGGTCTGGATCACCGGGCCGTCGAGGACCGGGTCGCTGTGCGGCAGGCCGACCTCGACGACGTCGCAGCCGCCCTCGAGGATCGCGGCCATCGCGTCGATGCCGCCCTCGATGTCGGGGAAGCCGGCGGGGAGATAGCCAACGAGCGCGGCGCGGTTCTCGGACTTGGCCTGCGCCAGGGCGGCGTCCAGCAGAGCGATGTTCCCGGTCACTTGTCCGCCCCCTCGTCGTAGAGCCCGAAGTAGCGGGCCGCCGTGTCCATGTCCTTGTCGCCGCGCCCGGAGAGGTTGACCAGGATCAGGGCGTCCGGCCCCAGCTCCTTGCCCAGCTCGATCGCCCCGCCCAGCGCATGCGCGCTCTCGATCGCCGGGATGATGCCCTCGGTGCGCGACAGCAGGCGGAGCGCCTGCATGGCCGCGTCGTCGGTGACCGCGCGGTATTCGGCTCGGCCCGAGTCCTTCAGGTACGAGTGCTCCGGGCCGACGCCCGGGTAGTCCAGGCCGGCCGAGATCGAGTACGGCTCGGTGATCTGGCCGTCCTCGTCCTGCAGCACGTACGACCGGGAGCCGTGCAGGATCCCCGGGTCGCCGACGGACAGCGGCGCCGCGTGCTCGCCGGTGGCGATGCCGTGCCCGGCCGGCTCGCAGCCGACCAGGCGGACGTCGGCGTCGTCCAGGAAGGCGTGGAAGAGGCCGATGGCGTTGGAGCCGCCGCCCACGCACGCCACGGCGGCGTCCGGAAGCTGCCCGGTGCGCTCGAGCAGCTGGCGGCGGGCCTCGACGCCGATGACCCGGTGGAAGTCGCGGACCAGCGCCGGGAAGGGGTGCGGCCCGGCGACCGTACCGAAGAGGTAGTGCGTGGAGTCGACGTTGGCGACCCAGTCGCGGAAGGCCTCGTTGATCGCGTCCTTCAGCGTGCGGCTGCCGGACTTCACCGCGATGACCTCGGCGCCGAGCATCCGCATGCGAGCGACGTTGAGCGCCTGGCGCTCGGTGTCGACCTCGCCCATGTAGATGGTGCAGTCGAGGCCGAACAGGGCGCAGGCGGTGGCGGTGGCCACGCCGTGCTGGCCCGCGCCGGTCTCGGCGATGACGCGGGTCTTGCCCATGCGCTTGGTGAGCAGCGCCTGGCCGAGGACGTTGTTGATCTTGTGCGAGCCGGTGTGGTTGAGGTCCTCGCGCTTGAGGAAGACCCGCGCACCGCCGGCGTGCTCGGCGAACCGGGGCACCTCGGTGAGGGCGGAGGGACGCCCGGTGTAGTTGACCATGAGGTCGTTGAGCTCGGCGGCGAAGGCCGGGTCGGCCTTGGCCTTGTCGTACTCGACGGCGACCTCGTCGACGGCGGCGACGAGGGCTTCGGGAATGAACTTGCCGCCGAAGGCGCCGAAATAGCCCTCCGGGGAGGGGACCTGACCGTCCGGGTCAGGGATGAAGAAATCGCTGGATGACATCGACATGTCTCCTTGGATGGGATGGCTTGATGTGGATACGGCTCGATTCAGCCGCGACGCCATCGCCGTCCGTTGATCTGCCCGGGCTCCGCGCCGATGTGATAGCGCACGCGGCGGCCGTGAATACGACGCGCGGGCGCACGGCAGCCGCGTGGCTTGCAGCCGCGAGCGGGGCCCTTCCCCCGCATCTCAGCCTCGTCCATGCCGCAGCGCCGGGTGCGCCCCCGCCGCCACCAGGTCGGCCACCGCGGCCCGCGGGTCCTTACCCGTCACCAGCGACTCACCCACGAGCACCGCATCCGCACCCTCATTCGCGTACGCGATCAGGTCGTGCGGCCCGCGGACCCCGGACTCGGCGATCTTCACGATGCTCGACGGGATCTCCGGGGCGACCACCGCGAAGTTGCCGCGGTCGACCTCCAGCGTCTTCAGATTCCGCGCGTTGACGCCGATGATCTTCGCCCCGGCGGCCACCGCCCGCTCGGTCTCCTCCTCGTCGTGCACCTCGACCAGCGGCGTCAGCCCGATCGACTCGGCCCGCTCGATGAGCGAGACCAGCGCCTCCTGCTCGAGCGCGGCGACGATCAGCAGCACCAGGTCGGCGCCGTACGCCCGCGCCTCCCACAGCTGGTACGCGGTGACGATGAAGTCCTTGCGCAGCACCGGGATGTCGACCTTCGCCCGCACCGCTTCGAGGTCGGCGAGCGAGCCGCCGAAGCGGCGCTGCTCGGTCAGTACGGAGATGACGGACGCGCCGCCCGCCTCGTAGTCCGCGGCCAGCGCCGCCGGGTCGGCGATCGCGGCGAGGGCGCCCTTGGACGGGCTGGAGCGCTTCACCTCGCAGATGACCTTGACGCTGTCGCCGCGCAGCGCCGCGACGCCGTCCTTGGCCTGGGGCGCGCGGGCGGCCATCTCCTTGAGCTCGTCGAGGCTGACGCGTGCCTGCCGCTCGGCGAGGTCCTCGCGGACGCCGTCAATGATCTCGTCGAGCACACTCACGCGAGCGTTCTCCTTCGGTAGGCGATACGCGGTCAGCCGAGTCCTTTATCCGGACTCTGCATCGGGCATCTGTGATGGTATCCGGCACGAGGCGGATGCCCCGCATCCGGTTGGCCGGTGGTCTTGCCTGCTGGACACGAGGCCCAGTTCATGCGGTTCAGGGGGCGAGCGCGGCTCCGAAGGGGAGGTTGCGCACCACCATGAAGACGGCCAGCACGGCGATCACCGACCAGCCGCCGACCCGGCCGGACGGCAGCGTCAGCGGCCGCCCCCGAGCGGCCCGTACGAACCAGGTGACCAGCACATACGCCGCGACCGCGAAGGCCGCGACGGCCAGCACATTCGAGCTGACGGCGGTCGCCAGGTCGCCGTGGGCGAAGGCGTGCGCGCTGCGCAGGCCGCCGCAGCCGGGGCAGTAGATGCCGGTGAGGGCCAGCACCGGACAGGCCGGGTAGTGGCCGGGCCGGTTCGGGTCCACGGCACCCACGTACGCGAAGGCCGCCAGCGTGCCGGTGAGCGCGGCGGCCGGGACGGCAAGGCGCCGGGCCGTCGCGGGGACCGCCGAAGAGATGCTCACTCCCCGATCCTCCCTCGCTCGACCCGGCCGCGCATGTATTGGCCCGTCCCTGAGCCCCTGCCCGGGCTACTCCGAGGCGACGCGCAGCGGCTTGTCGGCCTCGCGGCCCATGCCCGCGGCGCGCATCGCGACGCCGACGACGCCGCCGAGCAGGACGACGCCGAGGCCCAGCCAGAAGCCGATCGGCGAGTCCAGCACCATGTAGGCGCCGGAGATGCAAAAGCCGATGAACGAGATGGTCACACCGGTCCAGGCCGCCGGAGTGTGGCCGTGGCTGCTGCCCGCCATGCGCGTGCTCCTCGCAAAGAAAGTGGTTCGGTGGGCCCCTGGTCGGAGCCCGCTGACATGCCGTGGGGCCACGTGAATCGAAAGCGGCCCC
The DNA here is from genome assembly GCF_011044975.1 of Streptomyces coryli. Taxonomy (GTDB): domain Bacteria; phylum Actinomycetota; class Actinomycetes; order Streptomycetales; family Streptomycetaceae; genus Streptomyces; species Streptomyces coryli. The sequence continues at coordinate 10,809 of NZ_JAAKZV010000117.1, forward strand.
GCCTCCATTGTCCCCGACCCGCGGTCAGGCTCTGCCGGTGGGGTCCTCGCCGCGGTCCAGTGCCTTCCACAGTTCCTCGGGGCGGTCGGGGTCCGGCGCGGCCTTCGCCCGGCGGGGGGCGGGGACGCCGGAGCGCTCGTAACGCCCGGACATGGCGGGCCAGTCGGCTCCGTAACGCAGCGCGAGGGCCCCGGCGAGGAGCAGCAGCGCGCCGCCGGCGACGGCCACCCACGGCCACCCGGTGTGTGTGACATTCGCCACGTCGGCGCTGCTCAGCCCGGTCGCCTCGGCCGCCTGCGCGGCCAGGGCGCCGCTGTCCCGCGCCCCGACGACGGCGGCGGCGACCGTGCCCGCCCCGGCGAGCGCCAGCAGCGCGGCCACCAGCCGGCGGCCGGGCCCGCGGACGGCGAAGACGGCGACGAGCGCGGCGAGCCCGACGACCGCGAGCGCGGACGGCGCGGCGGTGACATCCCGCCCGCTCGCGCTCACGGGCAGCACGCTGTCCGCGACGGCGGTACGGGCGGCGCCCTCGGCCCAGGTCCGGCCGGAGGACAGCAGCACCACGGCGGCGCCGAGCGCGCCTCCGAAGAGCGCGATGGCGAGGGGTTTACGGGACGTACTGCGCTGGGTCACCCAGCCAGTGTCCCTCACAGCCGATTGGCCGTGTGCACCGCCCGTAGCACCGCCGCCGCCTTGTTACGGCACTCCTGGTCCTCGGCCGCGGGGTCGCTGTCGGCCACGACGCCTGCGCCCGCCTGCACGTACGCGGTGCCGCCGCGCAGCAGCGCCGTCCGGATGGCAATGGCGGTGTCCGCGTCGCCGGCGAAGTCGAGGTAGCCGACGCAGCCGCCGTACAGCCCGCGCCGGGTCGGCTCGAGCTCCTCGATGATCTGCATCGCCCGCGGCTTCGGCGCCCCCGACAGCGTGCCCGCCGGGAAGCACGCCGTCAGCACGTCGAAAGCGGTCCGGCCCGGCGCCAGCCGTCCCGTCACGGTCGAGACGATGTGCATCACGTGGCTGTACCGCTCGATCGACATGAAGTCGACGACCTCGACGCTCCCCGGCTCGCACGCCCGCCCGAGGTCATTGCGCCCCAGGTCGACCAGCATCAGATGCTCGGCCCGCTCCTTCGGATCCGCGAACAGCTCGTCCGCCAGCGCCGCGTCCTCCTGCGGCGTCGCCCCGCGCGGCCGGGTACCGGCGATGGGGTGCAGCAGCGCCCGCCCGTCCTCGACCTTCACCAGCGCCTCGGGGCTGGACCCGACGACATCGAAGCCCTCGAACCGGAACAGATACATGTACGGCGACGGGTTGGTCGCCCGCAGCACCCGGTAGACGTCGAGCGCACTGGCCTCGCACGGCGTCTCGAAGCGCTGCGACGGCACCACCTGGAAGGCCTCGCCCGCCCGGATCCGCTCCTTGATGTCCTCGACCGCCTCCTGATACGCGGCCCCGCCCCAGAGCTCCTCGTACCCGGGCAGCTCCGACGGCGGCAGCACGGCCGCGCCGCCGGCCGGCGCGGGGCGGGACAGGTCGGCGGTCATCACGTCGAGGCGGGCGACGGCGTCCGCGTACGCCTCGTCGACGCCGGTGTCGAGGTCGTTGTGGTTGATCGCGTTGGCGATCAGCAGCACCGTCCCGTCCCGGTGGTCGAGTACGGCGAGGTCGGAGGCGAGCAGCATGGTCAGCTCGGGCAGCTGCAGGTCGTCCGCGGTGCTGTCGCCGACGCGTTCCAGGCGGCGCACGATGTCGTAGCCGAGGTAGCCGACCATGCCGCCGGTGAAGGGTGGCAGCCCGGCGTCCTGCTCGTGCAGATCGCGGGGGGTGTGCAGGGCCTCGACGGTGGCGCGCAGGGCAGCCAGCGGATCGCCGTCGACCGGGACGCCGACCGGCGGGGCGCCGAGCCAGCGCGCCTGGCCGTCGTCGCCGACGGTGAGGGTGGCGGCGCTGCGGACGCCGACGAATGAATAGCGCGACCAGGTACGGCCGTTCTCCGCCGACTCCAGGAGGAAGGTGCCGGGACGCTCGCCGGTGAGCTTGCGGTACAGCCCGACCGGGGTGTCGCCGTCGGCGAGCAGCCGCCGTACGACCGGGATCACCCGGCGGTCCTTGGCCAGCGTGCGGAACGTCTCGGGGTCCGGAGTGGTGGGAACAGGCGCGGTCATGCGGGCGAGGTTACCGGGAGCTCCCGGTCCTCGAAGCAGGTGCGGGTGCCTGTGTGGCAGGCAGGCCCGGTCTGATCGACCTTGATCAGGACGGTGTCCCCGTCACAGTCCAGCGCCACCGACTTGACCGCCTGCACGTGCCCCGACGTATCGCCCTTCACCCAGTACTCACCGCGACTGCGGCTCCAGTACGTGGCCCGCCCGGTGCTCAGCGTGCGATGCAGCGCCTCATCATCCATCCACGCAAGCATGAGCACCTCACCGGTGTCGTACTGCTGGGCAATAGCGGGAAGCAGGCCGTCAGCGCCCCGCTTGAGGCGGGCGGCGATCGCGGGGTCCAGAGACATGGTCATATTGTGGCAGCACTTACCACGAACTCCCGAATTCCGGAACCCCGCGGGCGTGGATAGGGCATGCTGCTGACCATGAAGAAGTTAGGGCTGACGGCTCTGCTGGCCACGCTCCTGGTGGCGGCGGTGACGGTCGTCGCCATCACCACCGGTGGACCGGACGGCAAGGACGCCCGCCGGGATGCGCGGAGCGCGACGGACGCCAAGACCTCGCCGTCGCCGCGGCCGTCCCCGTCGACGGACAACTCGCCGTCCACCGCGGCCGGTCCGGCCATACCGTACGTCGTCCTGAAGCCCGGCGAGTGCTTCGACCATCCGCGCCTCGACCGCTCGGTACGGAAGGTCACCGCCCGCTCCTGCGGCGTCCCGCACGACGGCCAGGTCATCTCCAACCGCACCCTGACGGGCGACTTCGGCAGCGACGCCGCACTGCGCCGCAAGGCGATGGAGCTGTGCGAGGCGGACGCGAAGAAGCAGCTGAAGTCTCTTTCGGGGGACGGCCGGTTCTACTACTTCTACGCGCTCTACCCGACCCGGCTGACGTACGACTATCAGAACCAGGACGAGATCTCCTGCGCCCTCACCCTCAGCGACAAGCGCGGCGGCCCCAAGCTCAGTGCGCCGCTGAACGTCCCGCCCCTGCCGTAACGTGGAGCCATGACGACGCATGCGAAGCGTGAACGGCTCCTGCTCGCCGACCTCCTGGAGAGCGTCGGCCCCGACGCACCCACGCTCTGCGAGGGTTGGACGACCCGGGATCTCGCCGCCCACCTGGTGGTGCGCGAGCGCCGCGCGGACGCGGCCGGCGGGCTGCTGATCAAGCAGCTGGCGCCGCGGCTCGAGCGGGTGATGGCCGAGTTCGCCGCGAAGCCGTACGAGGAGCTGGTGCAGCTCTTCCGGGCCGGCCCGCAGCGGCTGTCGCCGTTCTCCCTCAAGCAGGTCGACGAGGCATCGAACACGGTGGAGTTCTACGTCCACGCCGAGGACATCCGCCGCGCCCAGCCGGACCCGGCGCCGCGCGAGATCGACGCGGTCTTCGCGGACGCGCTGTGGAAGCGCCTGGAGCGCGGCGCCCGCCTGATGGGCCGCAAGTCCCCGGTCGGCCTGGTGCTGCGCCGCCCGGACGGCCAGACCGCGGTGGCGCACCGCGGCGCCCCGGTGGTGACGGTCACCGGCGAGCCGGGCGAGCTGACGCTGTTCGCGTACGGGCGGCAGGAGGCGGCCCGGGTCGAGGCGGAGGGCGACAAGGACGCGGTGGCGAAGGTGTACGAGGCGAAGCTCGGGGTCTGAGCGGGCCCGGTACGGCGCCTAGGCCGCCAAGTCCGCCCCGTTCCGCGGCAGTTCCGCCTTGCGTACCGCCGCGGCCGAGAGGCCGACCACCGCGCCGAGGCAGCTGATGCCGGCCCCGGTCAGGAAGACCGGGGTCAGGCCCCACTGGCTCACGGCGGCGCCGATGAGCGGATAGCACATCGGCCCTATGCCCAGGCTCGTCAGACCCATCAGTGAGGTCACGCGGCCGATGTAGTGCGGGTCGGCGGCGGTCTGGATCAGCGCCTGCGCCAGTCCGCCGCAGATGCCCGCCACGGCGCCGCCGAGCGCCATGAAGGCGGCGGCCCACGCCAGCGAGGGGGCGAACACCACCGCGCCTAGAGTGACCGAGGCGACGAGCAGTGTGCCGTTCTGCACCGCACCGGCGCGCGGCAGCCGCCCCTTCACCGCGAGCAGCGCCGCGCTCGCCGCGGACCCGACCCCGAGGCTGGCGATGAGCGCGCCCTGCCCGCCGGCGCCCCAGCCGCGGTCGGAGGTGAGCAGCACCATCCCGATGTTGAAGAGCCCGTTGAGCCCGAACTCACTCAGCGCACCGGAGAGCAGCAGCGGCCCGACGACGGGGTGCCGGCGGGCGTAACGCAGCCCCTCGACGAGGTCGCGCCAGGCGGTGCCGGATGCTTCGGCGGTCTCCTCCTCCCCCTTGGGTGACAGCGGCGCCAGGCGCACCGCCACGAGGAGCGGCAGCGAGAGCGCGAACAGCACCCCGGCCACCGCGAACGTCCCGGCGGACCCGGTCGTCGCCATCACGACGCCGCCGAGCCCGGGCCCCGCCATGTTGTTGCCGAGCCGCAGCGCAAGACCGCGCATCCCCACCACCCGCGCCAGCTCGGACGCCGGCGCCACCCGCGGCGGCAGCGCGCCGACGGCGGGCACGAACAGCGCGTCCACGGCGCCGAAGACGAGCGCCACCACCACCAGCAGCCACAGCCCGGGCGCCAGCATCGCGATGGCCGCGGCGAGCCCGAACATGATCAGACACCGGGCGGCGTCGCTGCCGATGACCAGCCGCCGCGGCCCGATCCGGTCGGCGAGCACGCCGCCGAAGAGCATCAGCACGGCCCGCGGCACCGACCCGGCGGCCATCACCAGGCCGACCTCCGCGGGACCCGCGACCTTCTCCGCGGTCCACGCCAGCGCCACGAAGTAGACCCCGTCGCCGATGAGCGACAGCGTGTACGCGACCAGCCAGCGCAGCACGTTGGCATCGCGATACGCCGGTTTCGCCATGGGCATGTCATTAGCAATCACGCAGCACTCCCCCACTGAACGCCCGCGGCGCTTACGGCCGGAACGGGAACCCGTACATGTGCAGGGCGACGGCCTGCCGCCCCTCCGTATCGCCCGCCTCATCGGCGGCCTTGCCCCGCTCCACAAAGCGCTGCGCCAGCGCCGAGACCTCGTCGGCCAGCTCCTGCAGCTCGGCCGCGGTCAGCCGCGGCAGATACTCCGAGGTGAACGCCGCCCGGGTCCACTCCTTGCCCCAACCCGCCTGCTGGTCGAGGAAGTTGAGGTACTGCGCGGACCGGGTGGCGAGCAGCTCGCGCGTCACCCCCGCCATGGCGGCGACGCCCTCGGGGGTGTCGTCGAAGTCCCGGCCGAGGAAGGTGAACCCCTGCTCGGAGGAGACCCGCCACCACCGCTCGCGCCCGTCCTTCGCCCGCTTCGGCGCCTCCTCGATGAAGCCGTGCTCATGCAGCTTGCGCAGGTGATAACTGACCAGCGACACAGCCTGGTCGACCTCATCCGCCAGCTGCGAGGCGGTGGCCTCACCGCGCAGGTGCAGCAGCCGGTAGAGATCGATCCGCAGCGGGTGCGTGAAGGCCTTCAGCTTGGCCAGCTCGGTGATGCGCTTCGGCTCCATGACAGGCACCGTAGATGCGCAAGGAAAGTTGCGCAATACTTCTTGCGCATCTCGGCGGCGAAAAGGCCCGGACCATCGGGCCCGGGCCTTTCAGGAGCCGTTCAGGCTCAGACGTTCGCCGTCACACCGTGGTCCGCGAGCCACGAGATCGGGTCCACCGCGGAGCCGTACTCGGCGGTCTTGCGGACCTCGAAGTGCAGGTGCGGGCCGGTGACGTTGCCGGTCGCGCCGGAGAGGGCGATACGGTCGCCGGTGCCGACGTTCTCCCCCACCTTGACGTCGATCTGCGAAAGGTGGGCGTACTGCTGGTAGTCACCGTCGGCGTGCTTGATGACGACCTCGTAGCCGAACGAGTCGTCCCAGCCGGCCGTGACCACCTCGCCGCCGATGGCGGCCTTGACACCGGTGCCCGTCGGCACGGACCAGTCCTGGCCGCTGTGCTCGCCGGAGGACCAGCTGCCGCCGGACTCCTCGAAGCTCGCGGTCGGGTTGTCGTCCGGCACCGGGAGGACGGCGTCGGCCTCCTCGGTGGAGGTGTCGGTGCCGTACGAGGCGTTGGAGGCGTCCGTGCTGGTGCTGGTGTCGCCCGAGGTGTCCAGGGACAGCTTGTCGCCGACCTGGATGGCGTTCGGGTCGTCGCCGATGACGGACTTGTTCTTCTCGTAAAGGGCTTCCCAGCCGCCCTCGACGTCTTCGTCCTGGGCGATCTGGGAGAGGGTGTCGCCGGCCTCGATCGTGTAGGTGGACTCCGCGGCCAGGGCGCCGGTGGCGGAGTAGCCGACGATCGGGAGGGCGAGGGTGGCGCCGCCGGCGGCGGCGCGGGCGGCGTAACGGCGGGCGGTGCTCTGCTGGCGCTTGGCGCGGTGGCGGCCTATCGCAGACGACATCGAGTGAGCTCTCCTTCTCCCTACGCCTGCGAGGTGAGCTGTCGGGTTCGGGCTGGAGATAGCCCGGCCGCGCTGCACTGGTGACGGGCGGCTTCACCCCAAGCCGTCCGGGGACGGAACGGCGAAGGTGGGTCCCCCGCTCCTGCCCTGGCGGTTGTTGTGCTCCCGAGGGTGCCGCAGGCGCCGTGGGCAGGATTCGGCGGTTCGACGCTGCGGTGTTCGGTTCTCGAACAGGCGCAACGCTAGAGGTCTCCCGCCCCTGATTACAAGCTCATCACATCAGCACCACACATGAATTCCGCTTAGCGCGCGGCGAGTTGCCGGGCAATAACACGGCCCCCTCGGACAAGATCCGATTTACCCGTTTCCAACGCAGAAGCATTGACATGACCAACTACCCGCTGCCAGACTCCGCCGCCGAGTTCTCCTTGGCGGCCAGGAGGGGGAGCAGCCCCGAGCCGGCAGCCATCACCACCCCCCGCTGCAAGGCCCATAGGGCTTAACCGCACGCGCTAAGGAGCGTTCTCATGCCGTCTCGCAGACACGTATTGGCCGGTTTTGCCGGCGCCGCCCTCGCGGCCGGCGCCGTCGGCCTGCCCACCGCCGCGGCCGACTCCTACCTCACCCGCGCCAAGGCGCTGGCCCGGCGGATGACGCTCGAGCAGAAGATCGGCCAGCTGTTCGTGGTCGAGGTCGGCGGCACCGCCGCCGGGGCCGTCGACGCCACCGCCCAAGCCTTCAACCAACGCCTCTACGGGGTCAATACACCGGCCGAGGTCATCGCCAAGTACCAGCCCGGCGGCGTCATCCTCTTCGCCACCCGCGGCGTCAACATGACCGGCGTACGCCAGATCGCCGGCCTCACCAACGGCCTGCAGCAGGCGGCGCTCGGTACCCCCGCCGCCGCCCCGCTGATCATCTCCACCGACCAGGAGGGCGGCGCCCGGGTCTCCCGGATGCCCGCCCCCGCCACCCAGCTCCCCGGCAACATGGCGCTGGGCTCCGGCCGCTCGGTGGCCAACGTCTACCGCTCGGCCGAGATCACCGCCCGCGAGCTGGCAGCCGTAGGCATCAATCAGAATTACGGCCCCTGCGCGGACGTGAACCTCAATCCCGACAACACGGCCATCGGCGTACGGTCCTTCAGCGACGAGGCGAAGCTGGCCGCCCCCATGGCCGCGGCCGCCGTCCTCGGCCACAGCCGCGGCGGGACGGCCTCGGCGGCCAAGCACTTCCCCGGCCACGGCGACACCGCCGTGGACAGCCACTTCGGCCTGCCGGAGATCAAGCACACCCGCGCCGAGCTCGACGCCATCGACCTGCCGCCGTTCCGCGCGGCGATCGCCGCCGGCCTCGAAACGATAATGACCGCCCACATCGTGGTGAAGTCGCTGGACGACAGCGGCGCCCCGGCGACCATGTCCCACAAGATCCTCACCGGCCTGCTCCGCGACGAACTGGGCTTCAAGGGCCTGATCGTCACCGACGCACTCGACATGCAGGGCGCGGCCGGCGAGTTCCCGCCGGACGTGGCGCCGGTACGGGCCTTCCAGGCGGGCGCCGACATGCTGGTGCTGGCCACGAAGATGGACATCGCGGTGGCATCGGTGACGGCCGCGGTGGGCGCGGGCGACATCAGCACCGACCGCCTGGACGCCTCGGTCGTACGGATCCTCGCGCACAAGCTCCGCCAGGGCCTGTACGACGACCCGTACGTGAGCCCCAACCGGGCCGAGCGGGTGGTCGGCAACAGCACCCACGTCTCGGCCGCGGCGGCGATCACCCGTCCGACGGTGACGCTGGTGAAGAACACCGGCGGCCTGCTCCCGCTCGCGAAGCAGCAGCGCAAGGTGCTGGTCACCGGGTGGGGTGTCGCCACCACGACGACGATCGCCCAGAGCCTGACGGCGCGGGGCCAGACGGTCACGACGCTGGAGACCGGCTCCGTACCGGCGCAGGCGAAGATCGACGAGGCGGTGGCCGCGGCGGCGCAGGCGGACCTGGTGGTCCTGAGCAGCCACGCCCTCGCCAACGCCGCCGACAAGGGCCAGGCCCAGGCGGTATTGGCCCAGGCCCTGCTCGGCACCGGCAAGCCGGTGGTGGTGCTCGGCGTCGGCGTCCCGTACGACATCCGTCGCTTCCCGTCGGCACCCGCGTATGTGACGACGTGCAATTACGGTGCGACGTCGGTGCAGACCGCGGTGGCCGTGCTCTTCGGCGAGGTGTCGCCGACCGGCAAGCTGCCGGTGACGGTGCGGTCGCTGGACGGCTCGGAGGTGCTGTATCCGTATGGGCACGGGCTGAGTTACTGAGAGGTCGGGCGGCTGCCCCCTGTGCAGCCGCCCGCCCCGCTCACACCGCGTATCGCGCCGGTGCGAAGAGGTGCAGGTTCTCCGCCACCCACGCCGATGTGCGCCGCAGGCCCTCGTCCAGGTCCACCTCCGGCTTCCAGTCCGCCCACTCCCGCGCCCGGGAGTTGTCGGAGAGCAGGCGGTGGACCTCGCTGCCCGACGGGCGCAGGCGGGTCTCGTCGACGACGATCTCCGCGTCCGCCCCGCTCGCCGCGATGAGCCGCTGTGCCAGGTCGCCGATCGCGATCTCTGCTCCGCTGCCGAGGTTCACCACCTCGCCCACCGCGCGGTCGCACCGCGCCACCGCGAGGAAGCCGCGCGCGGTGTCGGTGGCGTAGGTGAAGTCGCGGGTCGGGGTCAGCGACCCCAGCCGCACCTCCGGCGCACCGGCGTGCAGTTGGGCGAGGATCGTCGGGATGACGGCGCGTGCCGACTGCCGCGGCCCGTATGTGTTGAACGGCCGCACCACCGCGACCGGCAGCTCGAAGGCGTGGAAGTGCGACAGCGCCATCATGTCGGCGCCGATCTTCGAGGCCGAGTACGGGGACTGCGGCTGCAGCGGGTGGTCCTCGCCGATCGGCGCGGTCAGCGCGGTCCCGTAGACCTCGCTCGTGGAGGTGTGCACGAGCCGCCGGACGCCGTGCCGGCGGCAGGCCTCGGCGATGTTCTCGGTGCCGGTGACGTTGACGGCGACGTACGCGCCCGGGGAGTCGTAGCTGTACGGGATGCCGATCAGGGCGGCCAGGTGGAAGACCGTGTCGCAGCCCTCGACGGCGTCCATCACCCGCCCGGGGTCGCGGATGTCGCCGGCCATCAGCTCGACCCGCGGGTCGCCGGCGAGATGCGCGAGATTGCCCTTCTCGCCGTACGGCTTGTAGTGCACGAAGGCGCGCACCCGGGCGCCTTCGGCGAGCAGCAGGTCGACGAGCGTCGAGCCGATGAAGCCCTCCGCGCCGGTGACGAGGACGGTGCGGCCGGTGAAGAAGGTCATGAGTACTCCTTGGTGTTGTGGGTGGGTCGGTCGTGGTCCGCGAGTCCGGCGAAGCGCCCGCCCGCCAGCCGCAGTACCTTCCGGGCCAGCCGGTCAGCAGCCCGCGAGTGCCGGCCGTTGGCGCCGGCGGCAGCGGCCGCGTAGGACATGGCGCGCAGCTTCAGCGGCTCGGCGAGCAGCGGGCCGAGCACCGCGGCGAGCGCCTCGGCGGTCGTCGCCCCGTCCGGCAGCAGCACGCCGCCGCCCGCTTCGGTGAGCACCCGCGCGTTGTGCGTCTGGTGATCGCCGGGTGCGTGCGGATACGGCACCAGCACCGCCGGCATCCCGACGGTCGCCAGCTCGGCGACGGTGGCCGAGCCGGCCCGGCAGACGACGACGTCGGCGGCCGCGTACGCGAGATCCATCCGGTCCAGATACGGCACCGCGGCCGCGACCCGCCCGCCGCCGGAGAGCAGCCGCCGCCGCGCGTCGTCGAGCCCTGCGGGCCCGGTCTTGATCAGCAGTCGTACGTCCCCGCGGTTCTGCCACCGCTCGGCGAGGCCCAGCGCGGCCTCGGTGAGGCGGGCGGCGCCCAGGCTGCCGCCGTTGAAGAGCACCAGCCGCACGTCGGCCGGCACCCCCAGCTGCTCGCGGGCGTGGTCCCGTACCGCCTCCCGGTCGAGGGCCGCGAGCGGACCGGACAGCGGCATGCCGGTCACCTCGGGACGGACGGAGGCGGGCAGATGCCAGGCGCTCTCCTCGAAGGCGAGCGCCACGTGCGGCGTGAGCCGCGCGGCGAAGGCGTTGGCGCGGCCCGGGACGGCATTCGACTCGTGCGCGACGCTGGGCAGCCCGGCCATCCGCGCGCCGAGGATCACCGGCGCGCTCGGATAACCGCCCATGCCGACCGCCACCTGCGCGCCCTGTGCGCGCAGAATGCCGCGGCAGGCGGCCCCCGACCTGAGCAGCGCGGCCGGCAGGGTGAAGCGCTTGGCGCCGAGCGACCGGTCGAAGGGGATCATGTCGACGGTGTGCAGCGGATAGCCCGCCTCGGGTATCAGCCGGGTCTCAAGGCCCCGCTCGGTTCCGACGAACGAGATCCGGGCGCCCGGCTCGTACCGGCGCAGCGCCTCGGCAAGCGCGAGCCCCGGGTAGATGTGGCCGCCGGTGCCCCCGGCACCGATGACGACCGACAGCGGCACGTCTTGAAGAAAACCAGCCATGGGTGCGTTCATGACCCGCACTCTTCGCGGCCGCCCTAAGAGGGTTCTAAGAGTGGGTTTGGCAGGCTTGCTCCCATGACGCCGAATGATCCACATCGCATCCTCGTCGTGGACGACGAGCCCGAGGTGCGCGCCGCCGTCGAGGACGGCCTCGCGATCGAGGGCTTCGCCGTACGCGCCGCGGGCGACGGCCACGCGGCGCTGGCCGAGATCGCGGCCTGGGAGCCGGACGCCCTCGTGCTGGACGTGATGATGCCGGTGATGGACGGCCTGGCCCTCTGCCGCCAGCTCCGGTCGCTCGGCGACCGCACCCCCATCCTCGTCCTGACCGCCCTGGACGCGGTCAGCGACCGGGTCGACGGCCTGGACGCGGGCGCCGACGACTATCTGGTCAAGCCCTTCGCCCTGGACGAGCTCACCGCCCGCCTGCGCGCGCTGCTCCGGCGGGCGGCCCCGGACGCGGTTACGGAACCGGCCCGGCTCCGGTTCGCCGACCTGGTGGTGGACCCGGACGGCCGCAAGGCGGTGCGCGCGGGCCGCCGCCTGGAGTTCACGCGCACGGAGTGGGCGCTGCTGGAGCTGTTCCTGCAGCACCCCGGCCAGATCCTGGAGCGCGAAACGATCATGCGCTGGGTCTGGGGCCGCGACCTCGGCCCCGACTCCAACTCGCTGGCGGTCTACATCGGCTATCTCCGCCGCAAGCTGGAATCCGGCGGCGCGGGGCGGCTGGTGCACACGGTCCACGGCGTCGGATACCGCTTCGACGAGGCGCCATGAGCCGCCACCGCGGCCGCCCACCCCTGCGCCGCCGACTCGCACTGACCGCCTCCGCCGCGGTGGCCGCGGTGGCGCTGGCCGTCTGCGCGGGCGCGTACCTGGTCATCCACTACACGCTGGACCGGCAGTTCAACCTCCGCCTCACCCAGTCCGCCACGCTCGCCCTGCAGCAGCACCGCGGCGACGGGCTCGGGGTGCAGTCGGACCAGTGCCAGTTCCTGGCGGCGCCGGCCTGCGCGCAGCTCGTACCGGCCGACCCGGCGAAGGATCCGGGCGAGACATACCTGTTGCCCGTGCGTCCCGCAGACCGCGAGGTAGCGGCAGGGAAGCGCGCCCCGTACTACCGCTCGGCCACGGTCGACGGTCACCCGGTCCGGGTTCTCAGCACCCCGGCCGGCGACAACCGCGCCCTCCAGGTAGCCCTCCGCTCCGACGCCCTCACCAAAGCGAACCGCCAGGCCACGGGGCTGCTGGCGCTGGTCGGCGGCGCGGGCGTGCCGCTGGCGGCCCTCCTCGGTTACTGGGTCTCCCGAACGGGCCTGGCCCCCGTCACCCGCCTGACCGCGACGGCCGAGCGCATCACGGCGACCCGCGACGCCGGCCACCGCATCGAGCTGCCCGCTGCCCGCCCCGGCGGCCGGGACGACGAGATCACGCGGCTGTCGGTCACGATCAACACGATGCTGGACGCCCTGGAGGAGTCGCTGGCCGCTCAGCGCCGGCTGGTCGCGGACGCCTCGCACGAGCTCCGCACCCCGCTGACCGCCCTGCGCACGAATGCGGATCTGCTGGCGCGGGCCGACCGCCTCACCCCGGAGCAGCGTTCGCGGGCGGCGGGCGCGTTGTCGCGCCAGCTGCGCGAGGTGACGACGATGGTCAACGACCTCATCGACCTCGCCCGCGACGAGGAGCCGCACCAGTCGGTGGAACACGTCCGCCTGGCAGCGCTGCTGGACCACTCGGTAGCGGCGGCGCGGGAGCACTGGCCGGGCGTCGCCTTTGTGGTGGCTGTCGAGCCCGGGGCGGAGGAGGCCTTGGTGCCCGGGGTTCCGGCGAGGCTGAGCCGGATGCTGTCCAACCTCCTCGACAATGCGGCGAAGTTCTCACCGGCGGGCGGGCCGCCGGTGGAGGCGTCGCTGGGCCGGCTGCCGGACGGGCGGCTGGAGATCGTCGTACGGGACCACGGGCCGGGGATCGATCCGGCGGATCTGCCGCATGTCTTCGACCGGTTCTACCGGGCGCACAGTGCGCGGGCGCTGCCGGGGTCGGGGCTGGGGCTGGCGATGGCGCGGCAGATCGCGCGGTCGCATGGGGCGGAGCTGACGGCGCATGCGGCGGAGG
>NZ_JAAKZV010000118.1 GCF_011044975.1 Streptomyces coryli
ACCCGCCCGGCCCATATACGGAGAGCTACTGAGTCAGCACGTTTCGAGGTAACCCGCCCGTTGAGTGCGCGTCGGCCTTCACACTGGGTTATGGTGGAGGTCCCCCCCTCGGGCCGGTCCGAATCCCCCCCTCGGACCGGCCCGTTTTTCTTTGCCCGGCTACTTCCGCCCGGCCCAGATGTTCACGCCATCCGTGGACACGGCGAAGGTGTCGATCTCGGCCAGCTCCTCCTTCGTCAGCGCAGGCCCGTCCAGCGCGGCGACATTCGCCTCCAGCTGCGCCACGCTCGACGCACCGATCAGCGCCGACGTCATCCGCGGATCCCGCAGCACCCACTGCAGCGCCATCTGGGCGAGCGACTGCCCGCGCCGCTGCGCGATGTCGTTGAGCCCGCGCAGCCGGCGCACGTTCTCCTCGGTCAGCAGCTCCGGGTTGAGCGACTTGCCCTGCGAGGCGCGCGAGCCCTCCGGGATGCCGTGCAGGTACTTGTCGGTGAGCATCCCCTGCGCCAGCGGCGCGAAGGAGATGCAGCCCATGCCCGCCGCCTCCAGGGTGTCGAGGAGACTGTCGTCCTCGGTCCAGCGATTGATCATGGAGTACGAGGGCTGGTGGATCAGCGGCCGCACCCCCATCTCGCGCAGGATCCGTGCCGCCTCGGCCGTCTGCTCGCTGCTGTACGAGGACACCCCGACGTACAGCGCCTTGCCCTGCTGCACCGCGGACGCCAGCGCGCCCATCGTCTCCTCGAGCGGGGTGTCCGGGTCGAAGCGGTGCGAGTAGAAGATGTCGACGTAATCGACGCCCATCCGCGCGAGCGAGGCGTCCAGCGACGACAGCAGGTACTTCCGCGAGCCCCACTCCCCGTACGGGCCGGGGTGCATCAGATAGCCGGCCTTCGTCGACAGGATCAGCTCGTCGCGGTACGGGCGGAAGTCCTGCGCGAAGAGCTTGCCGAAGTTCAGCTCGGCGGAGCCGGGCGGCGGGCCGTAGTTGTTCGCCAGATCGAAGTGGGTGACGCCGAGGTCGAAGGCGCGGCGGAGGATCGCGCGCTGCGACTCCAGGCTGCGGTCGTCGCCGAAGTTGTGCCAGAGGCCGAGCGAGATCTCGGGCAGCTTGAGGCCGCTGCGACCCGTACGGCGGTACCGCATGGCGTCATATCGGGAGTCTGATGGCAGAAAATGGGAACCGTTCATCACGAAAATCTCTCTATCACGGTGGCGCTCGCTCCGGTTCCGGCAGGCGCTGAAGTGATCCGGCGTGCCGCCCAGTAGGGTGGGCGCCTTCAGGGGGACCGACCACTGGCTTTTCTGGAGGGGCAGACCCGGAATGCATGAGTCGATGCGACACGCGCCGAGCCCCCGCCAGTCCCTGCGCGACCTCGTCTACCGCCTGTACGAGCGGCGGGTCGAGCGGCGCCTGGACCACAGCCGGGTCCCCGGCCACATCGGCGTCATCCTCGACGGCAACCGTCGCTGGGCGCGCGCCGACGGCATGACCGCCGCGCAGGGCCACCAGGCCGGCGCGGAGAAGGTCCGCGAGCTGGTGGAGTGGTGCTCCGGCACCGATGTCGAGGTCGTCACACTCTGGCTGCTCTCCACCGACAACCTCGACCGGCCCGAGGACGAGCTGGTGCCGCTGCTCGGCATCATCGAGGACGTCGTACGCGATCTGGCCGCCGACGGCCGCTGCCGGGTGCACCACGTCGGGGCGCTCGACCTGCTGCCGGCCCGTACCCAGTCGGTGCTCAAGGAAGCCGAGCAGTCGACCGCCGACAAGCCCGGCCTGCTCGTGAACGTCGCCGTCGGCTACGGCGGCCGGCAGGAGATCGCGGACGCGGTGCGCTCGCTGCTCGCCCACCACAACGAGCTCGGCACCCCGCTGGCGGAGCTCGCCGAGACCGTCGAGGTCGAGCACATCGCCGAGCACCTCTACACCCGCGGCCAGCCGGACCCGGACCTGGTGATCCGCACCAGCGGGGAGCAGCGGCTGAGCGGCTTCATGCTCTGGCAGAGCGCCCACTCGGAGTACTACTTCTGCGATGTCTTCTGGCCGGCGTTCCGCCGCGTGGACTTCCTGCGCGCCCTTCGTGACTACGCCGCGCGCAACCGGCGCCTGGGTCTGTAGCCCTCCGTAGATCTTTTAAAAGACACGTAACCCGATCGCCAACGGCATGCCATTGCATATGCGCCGGTGTTCGAGGGAATATCGCCCGTAGCGGGTGGTCCATGAGCCCCCGCCCGGGAGGCCCTTTGCACCACGACGGAGCCCGAGACGGTCCAACGGATCGTCCGGAGGACGCGGAGGGGCCGGTCCCCGGCCCGTGCGTGCAGCACGAGGGTCAGGAACCGGTCCACCGAACGCGAGCATCGCAACCTCTTGACGAGGGGGTTCGTCCACCCGTGGTGAAAAGCAACAAGCCGGGCGACCGGCGCACCTACGTCCTCGACACTTCCGTCCTCCTGGCCGACCCCAGGGCGATGATCCGCTTCGACGAGCACGAAGTCGTGCTTCCCGTCGTGGTGGTCACGGAACTCGAGGCGAAACGACACCACCCGGAGCTGGGCTATTTCGCGAGGCAGGCGCTACGCCTGCTGGACGATTTCCGGATCCGGCACGGCCGCCTCGACGCCCCGCTCCCCATTGGGGAACTGGGCGGCACGCTGCGCGTGGAGCTCAACCACACCGACCCGGGGGTGCTGCCGACCGGGTTCAGACTGGGCGACAACGACTCCCGGATTCTGGCTGTGGCCCGCAATCTGCAGGCCGAGGGGTACGACGTCACGGTCGTCTCCAAGGACCTGCCGCTGCGCATCAAGGCGTCCTCCGTCGGCCTCGCCGCCGAGGAGTACCGCGCCGAACTCGCCATCACCGA
The DNA here is from genome assembly GCF_011044975.1 of Streptomyces coryli. GTDB lineage: Bacteria > Actinomycetota > Actinomycetes > Streptomycetales > Streptomycetaceae > Streptomyces > Streptomyces coryli. Next base: position 2,874 of record NZ_JAAKZV010000118.1, read on the forward strand.
CTCCGGCTGGACCGGGATGGCCGAGACGATGCTCAGCGGCGAGCAGGTGGACGAGCTCTTCGAGAACGAGATCGTCAGCGTCCCGGAGGCCGACGGCCTGCCCGTGCACACCGGGTTGGTGCTGCAGTCCGAGCGCGGCAACGCACTCGGCCGCGTCACCCCCGACGGCCGGATCAAGCTGGTCCGCGGCGACCGCGAGGCGTTCGGCATCCACGGCCGCAGCGCCGAGCAGCGGGTGGCGCTGGATCTGCTCCTCGATCCGGATGTGGGCATTGTCTCCATGGGCGGGCGGGCCGGCACCGGCAAGTCGGCGCTGGCGCTGTGCGCCGGGCTCGAATCCGTACTCGAACGGAGGCAGCACCAAAAGGTGATGGTCTTCCGGCCGCTGTACGCGGTCGGCGGGCAGGAGCTCGGCTATCTGCCGGGCACCGAGGCCGAGAAGATGAGCCCGTGGGGGCAGGCGGTGTTCGACACGCTCTCCGCCGTCACCTCGCGGGAGGTCATCGAGGAGGTGGTGGCGCGGGGCATGCTCGAGGTGCTGCCGCTCACCCACATCCGCGGCCGCTCGCTGCACGACGCCTTCGTCATCGTCGACGAGGCGCAGTCGCTGGAGAAGAACGTGCTGCTGACGGTGCTGTCGCGGATCGGCGCCAACAGCCGCGTGGTGCTCACCCACGACGTGGCGCAGCGGGACAATCTTCGCGTAGGCCGATACGACGGTGTGGTCGCCGTCGTTGAGAAGCTGAAGGGTCACCCGCTCTTCGCGCACATCACGCTCAACCGTTCGGAGCGTTCGCCGATCGCGGCGCTGGTGACCGAAATGCTCGAAGATGGCCGGGTCTAACCGGACATAGCAACCCAGAGCAAACCAGCAGGTCAACTGGGCGCAGCAGCTTAGCTGTTGCGCCCAGTGCTACGCCTCGGTTCCCGAACATCTCGTACGTCAAACGGCATGTGAGCTTTCCCACTCAACGGAGAATTGCCTTAACGCGTCCGCTTCCGGCAGAGTCTTGCTCCTGTCAGGCCCCGCATACGGCACCCCTGCGTCTTGAGCAACACCGAGCACCATCAACTGAACAGAGTCGCCGTATGCCGCCCGAGAACCACGCGGGCCCTCCCTTCACACCGGGAGGTCCCTCACCGGGCCCGCGCTTCCCGTGACCAACGCACCAGGGAAGCCTGCGCCAGGGGCACGATTGCGCCCGCGAGGTCACCGTCAGCGGGCGATGCTGGAAGGAATGTGTGTGAACCGGATGCCGGTATCGGTCCGGGGACTCGCAGTGGCGTCGGCCACCGCGGTCACCTCGGTCGGCGCCGTCGTGGGCGTTGCTGCTGGAGCACAGCAGGACTCCTCGTCGGACGACATCGAGGCAACCGCCGCAGACGCGACGCTCCTCTCCGACATACCTGCGAAGTCTCAGGTGGGCGTGCAGACCGCCTCCCTGACCCAGCAGGCGGACGCCCAGGCCGACGCCGCTCAGGCAGACGCCCGCAAGGCGGCTGAGGAAGCGGCCCGGAAGAAGGCAGCCGAGGACGCAGAGGCCAAGAAGCAGGCCGCCGAGGAGAAGAAAGAGGCGGCCGAGCAGGAGGCCAAGGAGCGCGAGGAGGCCAAGACCGCCAGCCGGTCCGCCGAGCGCACCGACATCCCCGTCCAGAGCTCGTACACGGTGGCCGAGGTGCAGGCGATCGCCCGCAAGATGGTGCCCGCCGACCAGTTCCAGTGCTTCAGCAACATCGTGGACCACGAGTCCAGCTGGAACTACAAGGCCTCGAACCCGTCCTCGGGTGCGTACGGCCTGGTCCAGGCGCTGCCCGGGTCGAAGATGGCCTCCGCAGGCGCCGACTGGCAGACGAACCCGGCCACGCAGATCAAGTGGGGCCTCAACTACATGAACGAGCGCTACGACAGCCCCTGCGGCGCGTGGTCGTTCTGGCAGGCCAACAACTGGTACTGACCCGCGAGCCGTAAAAGCTCCCGAAGACCCCGGACCGTACGACGGTCCGGGGTCTTCGTTGTGTACGGTCAGGGGCTATGTCGAAGATGTCAGACTGGTTCGACGAGATGAGCGGGCGGGCCTCGCGTTTCGCGGAGCACCGCCGTGCCGCCACCGAGCGGCGCGACGCCGAGCGCGGGCTGACGTCGTCGGAGCCGGACCAGCCCGAGCCGCAGCCCGCGGAGACCGCCACGCCCGCCGCGACCGCGCCCGTGGCGCCCGCGCCCGTACGGCCCGAGCCGGCACTCGCGATCCCGTGGGGGCTGCGGGTGGCCGCCGAGGCCGGCTGGCGGCTGCTGGTCTTCGCCGGGGTGGTGTGGGTGCTGATGCAGATCGTCAGCACGATCAGCCTCGTCATCTTCGCGTTCTCCGCCGGGCTGCTGATCACCGCGCTGCTGCAGCCGACCGTGGCCCGGCTGCGGCGTATAGGGCTGGGGCAGGGGCTCGCCACCGCGGTCACCTTCATCTCCGGCTTCGTGGCCATCGGGCTGATCGGCTGGTTCGTGGCCTGGCAGGTCATGGAGAACGCCGACCAGCTGACGGACCGGGTGCAGCAGGCCATCGAGGATGCCCAGAAGTGGCTGATCGACGGGCCGTTCCACGTCAGCAAGGACCAGATCAACGAGCTTGGCAACAACCTGAGCGACTGGCTCGGCGAGAACACCAGCGAGCTCACCTCCAAGGGTCTCGAAGGCGTCTCGTACGCGGTCGAGTTCCTGTCGGGCGCCGCCATCGCGGCCTTCACGACGATCTTCCTGCTCTACGACGGCAAGCGGATCTGGAACTGGTGCCTGAACATCGTGCCGCACGACGCCCGCGACGCCGTCGCCGGCGCCGGGCCGCGGGTGTGGGCGACGCTGACCGGGTACGTACGCGGGACGGTGCTGGTGGCGCTGATCGACGCGATCTTCATCGGCGTCGGGATCTACTTCCTCGGCGTGCCGATGGCGGTGCCGCTGGCCGTGCTGATCTTTGTGTTCGCGTTCATCCCGATCGTGGGTGCGCTGGTGTCCGGGGCGCTCGCCGTGGTCGTCGCCTTCGTCACCAACGGTCTGGTCACCGCACTGCTCGCGCTCGGCGTCGTGCTGCTGGTGCAGCAGATCGAGGGGCATGTGCTGCAGCCCTTCATCCTCGGCCGGATGGTGCGGGTGCATCCGCTCGCGGTGGTGCTCGCGGTCGCGACCGGCACGCTGATCGCCGGGATCGCCGGGGCGGTCGTCGCGGTGCCGCTGGTGGCGGTGCTCAATACGGCCGTGGGCTATCTGAAGGCGTACGCACGAGAACGACAGCCGCCGGGCTCCTCACCGCACGGCTCGACGATCGTCGAGGTGTCCCCCGCGGCGCCCGCCCCGGTGGACGAGACGCCGCCGCCGGGGGGCAAGGTCTAGCGGTACGGGGCATTCCGGCGGAATCTCCGCCACCGCTGACCCGAACCGGTCAAACGTTCGTCGCAATTCAGCCAGGTAGGACGAGCGGCTTTGTCATGCTCAGACCCCCTTGTTCAATGCTGCCCAACTGAATCGGAACAAGGGGGGTTTATGAGATCTGTGCAAAGACCTGGCAGACCGTCAGGTCACAGAGGCTCATGGAGGCGGCTGGTGCCGGTTGTGCTCGGCACCGCCGCCTTTGTCGTGCCGTCCATAGGCGGCGGCGCGCAGGCCGCACCGGCCGACGATCCGCGTACGGGCATCAGCTGCGAGATACCGGAGAACTGGTCGAGCTGTGTGCAGGTGCGGACCGAGCTCGACCGGGCGCCGGTCGTGGGCGGGACCGCGCGGCTGACCATCGAGGTCAGCGCGGCCGCCGACGTGACCGGTGCCCGGCTGCGGGCCGACCTGCCGGCCGCGCTGGACTGGCAGCGTGAGCCGGCCGGCTGGCGCGTCACCGAAGTCGGCCCGCAGCTCCCCGAGGACGGTGCCGGCGTGCACCGCGCCACCCGCACCGTCGACGTCAAGGCCGGCAAGACACTCACCTACACCGCCACCGTGCGCGGCGTCGACGCCGCGGCCACCTCGCTGCGCGCCTCCGTGGCGGGCGGCGACGCGAATCCGCTCGACGACGACAGCCACATGTCGCTGCTGACCGTCGGCAAGACCACCGGCACCGCCCGCCTCGGCCTGGACACCACTGCGGCGGCCAGGAAACTCGCGCCGCTGCCGGCCGGTCTGAAGCTCCAGCCGTCCGACGCGAAGGCCGCGTTCCAGCCCGTCACCACCGAAGGGCTGCCCAAGCCGCACAGCGACGATCCGAAGACCTCCGATTCCTCGACGTTCGCCGCGCGGGCGATGTCCTGCGTCACCGGCGCCATCGGCTATCAGGACCAGGCCGGCACCGGCCGGGTGTCGCCCAACATCCAGGTGCAGGCCTGGGACGAGGACCCCGCGAACAGCGACGACCTGCTCGACGTGGCCCTCACCGACGCCCAGGGCCGCTACCGGATGTGCTTCGACAACGACGACGTGCACAACGGCCAGGACGTCTACGTCAAGGTGCTCACCGAGAACCCGCTGTCCCGGGTGGCGTCCGAGTTCTTCGGCCGCACGACGTACGAATTCCAGTCCGCCCAGCGCGACGACATCGCGGACGGCCGCACCGTCGACTTCGGCCGGCTGGCGCCCGGCAACCAGCTGCTGCACCGCACGCTGCACGCCTTCGACATGGCCAACGACGCCCAGGAGTGGACGCCCGGCGAGTGCTGGGACGAGCGGGACACCGGCGACTGCCGCCGAATGGAGATCGTCTACCCGGACACGGACTCCAACGACAACAGCCGCTACACCGAGGGCGACAACACCGTACGGCTGGAGGAAGCCGCCCCGGACGACCGCTCCGACACCGTGCACGAGTACGGGCACGCCGTCATGGACGACGTCTACGACGACAACATGCCGGAGCACCCGAACTGCAGCCCGCACGCGATGGGCACCAAGTCCTCCGCCGGCTGCGCCTGGACTGAAGGCTTTGCCAACTTCTACCCGATGGCGATCTACAACGACGACTTCTACCGCGGCTGGCGGGTCGAGAACACCAGCGGCTACGACCCGTCCGACGAGACCGAGGGCCGCGTCACCGGCTCCCTGTGGGACCTGAAGGACCCGGCGGGCGAGCAGTACTGGGACAACTGGACGGAGAACCCGCAGAACGCCATCTGGGACACCTTCCTGGACCGCAGGTCGGCGAACTTCAAGGAGTTCTGGGAGCACCGCCGCGCCGAGGGCCACGACGTCGGCTCAGGTCCCGCCGGGGCGCTCTACCAGAACGGCATCGACTACGGCTTCCGCTTCCAGCTGGCCGACGGCGCGGCGCGGCTCGCCCCCACGCCCGACCCGCAGCACAACTACCGCTTCGACACCACCTATCGCTTCTGGTCCGTGGTGGCGATCCGGCCGCCCGCGGGCAACGACTACGACCTGAGGCTCTACGACGACCACGACCAGCAGCAGTTCCTGGCCGGCAGCCTCGCCACCGGCGACACGGTCGACTTCGTCGCCGTCGACTCGAGCGTGCGCGACCCGGGCGACTACTACCCGGTCGTCCGCCCGGTCGGCTCCGCCACCGGCGACTACCGGATCGAGCTGTCCGACGGCGGGAAGCTGCTGACCGGCTCGGCCACCCAGGCCATGAACGGCGCCGACGACATCGTCTCGGTCTGGGACACCTGCCCGGCGACCGGCACGGACGTCAAGATCACGGTGACGCCGTCGGCGGCCGACCAGGACGCGGAGGTGTTCGTGATGGACTCAGATCCGTCCAACGCCGTGCTGGGCCGCGTCTCCGCGCTGGCCGAGGCCACCGGCAACGGCCCCGGCCAGCCGGAGGAGCTCACCTTCAAGGCCACGGGCGGCTGCCACGGCATCGTCCTGGTCAACAAGGCGGGTTCGGGCACGTACACGCTCACCGAATCCTGAGCGACGCCTGCCACGTCGAAGGAACATGCGCCATCCATCACGCGCGGCACGGGTCGCGGCGGCGGTGCTCATCGCCGCCGCCGCGGCCGGCTGCGGAACGAGTCCCGGCGGCGGGTCCGGCACCGAGGTGCCCGCGCCGCCGGCCGATCCGCGGGTGCTGGTGCTGCGGGTCGAGGAACGGCAGAGCAATCCGTATCCGTGGGAGCGGGTGGCGCTGCCGCGCTTCGCGCTCTACGGAGGCGGCCGGGTGGTCGTGCCCGGGCGCGGCGACGGCGCGCTGTTCGCCGCCCGCGAATACCGGCTGCCCAAGGCCCGCTACCGCGCCCTGGTCGCGGCCGCGTACGACGCGGGGCTGGACCGGTCGGCGCTCCACGACGACCGGAGTCAGACCGACGCCGACGCCACCGAGGTCGCCCTGCGCACCCCGGACGGCCTGCGCGTCACGAAGGTGGTCGCCCCGGACGGCGGCGGTGACGGCGCCCGTGCCCGGGTGCTGGACTTCCTGGCCGGCCTGCCCCAACCCCCGCGCGACACCGCCCCGTACCGCCCGGCCGCGCTCGCCGTCCTGGCCACCGGCGGCGTCGACGCGGGCACCCGCACGCCCCGGCCGTGGCCGCTGCGCCCGCCGCTCGCCGAGGGCGTGCGGACCCGTGACGGCCAGTGCCGCGTGCTGCGCGGCCCGGCCGCGGCGGAGGCCGGCCGGCTGGCGGCGGGGGCCCGCCGGGATACCCGCTGGAGCGGCGGTGAGCTGACGTACGCCGTGGCCTTCCGTCCGCTCTACCCCGAGGAGAAGCGCTGCGCCGACCTGGACTGAGAGGTGTGGAGCTGCCTAGTACGGCGCCTCGCGCTTGTCGAAGAACTTCTTCAGGCGTTCGGTGTCCTCCGTCGACCAGCCCTTCGGGGGTACGACCTCCGCCCAGCCCTCCACCGGCCCCGTGCCGTAGCGGTGGCCGTGGGGGGCGGGGACGCCGTAGGAGACGGCCATGTCCACCGAGGTCTGCCAGAAGGTGACGAAGGGGAACCAGTTGACCTCCGGAGTGATGTCCGGGCCGAGCGGGTGGTCCACCCACTCGGGGCGCTGCAGCGCCAGGTCGTAGCTCCACCAGACCACCGGGTCGGAGGCGTTCTGGAGGTAGGCGACGCGCGGGTTGCGCCATGGGCCCTTCAGGCGCTTGAAGTCCTTCTCCGGGAACTGCGCCCAGCGGAGATGGCGGCCCTCGTCGAACTCCGGCCGCCAGACCGGGCTGCCCTGGTCGCGGTCGCGGCGGACTTCGGTGGAGATCGGGCCGAAGTTCGGCGGGCCGAGGAGCAGCGCGCCGTCGGTCTCCGCGACCAGTTTCTCCGCGGTGCCGAAGGTGGCCTCCATCGCGTACGCGCCGAGGCTTTCGCCGGTGACCACCAGCTTGGGCCGCTTGTCCGCCGGCAGCGTGTCCAGATGCTTCCGAACGGCCGTGACCAGAGCCTTCGTCGCCTGGCCCGCCTTCTCCTTGTCGACGAGGAAGGAGACCCAGCTGGGCAGGTACGAGTACTGGATGGCGACGAAGGCGGTGTCGCCGCCGTACATGTACTCCAGCGGCTCGGCGACCGTGGAGTTGACCCAGCCGGTACCGGTGGTGCCCGCGATGGCGAGCACTTGGCGGTCGAAGGCGCCGGTGCGCTGCAGTTCGCGGACGGCGAGGCGGGCCTGGGCGCGGAACGGCTCGTCGCGGCTGTCGTCGCTGAACGCCTCCGGGTGGGCGGAGGAGACGTATACCCGGACCGGGTCCTTGGCCGGGGCTCCGGTGACCCGCTCGAGCTGCCGCTTCGTCGGCACCGAGCCGGTGAAGTTACGGCCCTGGAAGCCGAGGTCGTCCCACGGGATGAGGGAGTCGGGGCTGCCGGAGACGTAACGCGATCCGGACTGGGTGATGCCGTCCTTGGTGGAGGCGTCGGTCTTGGCGGCGATGGAGTCGGCGACGTCGATGACGCCGCGGTCGAAGACCACGTCCCGCAGGCCGATGGTGACGAGGATCGCGGACAGCACCAGCCCGGTGCCGACGGCCAGCGGGCGCGGGAGCATCCGGCCCAGCCAGTGGATCAGCTTGCCGGTGCCGAGCCGGATCGAGCGCGCGATCACCACCAGCAGGGCGCAGACCGCGAGCGCGATGAGCGCGATCATCGGCGTGTGCCAGGCCATCGACGGCGGCAGTGACTGCAGTTCGCGCAGCTCGCGCTGCATGTGCGCGGACTCGGAGATCAGCCAGCCGGCCATGACGGGCGTGAGCACCAGGCAGACCTGCCAGCCGCGGGCCCGGGCCTGTTCGCTGGGCTGCCAGTCCCGCCACGCCAGCACCCGGCGGAAGAACCAGCTGAGGACGGCTCCGAGCCCGTAACCGATCGCCGCGGTGATGCCGCCGATGACGCCCTGCAGCAGCCAGGGGCGGGGGACGAGCGAGGGGGTGAGGGAGAGCCAGAAGAAGAAATTGGCGATGCAGAAGGCGAAGAGATCCGGCCAGCGGCGGACGCGCCAGGATGGGTCGGGACGGTCCCAGTAGGGCCGCTTCGCCGCCGCCAGGATCTTCTGCCACATGGGGGCTACCGTAATCGACCGTAAGGGAAGAGCCCGGCAAGCAGCGCTTACCGGGCTCTTGGTGACAGCGTGTCAGCCCGCGAGGGCTTCCTCCGCGTCGATGACGGTCGCGACCGCCTGGATCACCGAGGCGATCTTGAACGCCTCCTGGATCGTGTCGCGGTCCTCGCCCGCCTTGCGGAGGACGGCCTCGTGCGAGTCGAGGCACTGGCCGCAGCCGTTGACGGCGGAGACGGCGATCGAGAAGAACTCGAAGTCGGCCTTCTCGATGCCCGGGTTGCCGATGACGTTCATCCGCAGGCCCGCGCGCAGGTTGCCGTACTCCGGGTCGGAGATCAGGTGCCGGGTGCGGTAGAAGACGTTGTTCATCGCCATCACGGCCGCGGCGGCCTTGGCGGCGGTGTACGCCTCCTCGGACAGGTTCGCCTTTGCTTCCGGCTCCAGCTCGCGCAGCACGCGCGCCGAGCGGGCGGCGATGGCGCAGGCCAGCACCGTGCCCCAGAGGCGCTGCGCGGGCAGCTCGCTGTTGCCGATGACCGAGCCCAGGTTGAGGCGGAGGTCCTTGGCATATTCCGGTATGGCGGAACGCAGGTCAGACAGGGCCATGGTGGTCACTCACCGGCCAGCAGCTTGACCGGGTCGAGGGTGTCCTCGCCCTTGGACCAGTTGCACGGGCACAGCTCGTCGGTCTGCAGCGCGTCGAGGACCCGCAGGACCTCCTTGGGGTTACGGCCGACGGAGCCGGCGGTCACCATGGAGAACTGGATCTCGTTGTTCGGGTCGACGATGAAGACGGCGCGCTGCGCGAAGCCGTCCTCGCCCTCGACGCCGCAGTCGCGCATCAGCTCGTGCTTGGAGTCGGCGAGCATCGGGAACGGCAGGTCGCGCAGGTCGTCGTGGTCCTTGCGCCAGGCGTGGTGGACGAACTCGGAGTCGCCGGAGACGCCGAGGATCTGCGCGTCACGGTCGGCGAACTCGTCGTTCAGCTTGCCGAAGGCGGCGATCTCGGTGGGACACACGAAGGTGAAGTCCTTCGGCCAGAAGAACACGACCTTCCACTTGCCCTCGTAGGTCTTGTGGTCGATCTGGGCGAAGGCCTTGTCCGCGTCGAGGTCGACGCAGGCGGTCAGGTCGTACGTGGGGAACTGGTCACCAACGGTGAGCACGCGCTACTCCTTGAGGGGTGGAATTGGCCTGGATTAGGGCCATTCCGGAGGTTGGACAGAGTCCAGGGTGACACAGCCTCGATCGCCCCCGGTAATCGGCCCCTGGTCAGAGGGCCGATTACCGGCGGCTCATCGGGCGGCGTCCCCTCCTACTCGGTGCGCAGCCCCTCAGCCCGCATCATCCGGATCAGCGGTGGCAGGCTGAGCAGCGTCACCGCCGCGACCACAGCGCCCCCCGCGGCCGCCATGGTCAGGATCGCGGGCCAGTCGACGGTGACCGGCGTGGCCGCCATCTTCAGCAGCACCGCCCCGAGCGCCACCCCCGTTCCGGTGGCGAGGGTGAGGCCGAGCGCCACCGGGATCGCCGTCTGCCACAGCACCGAGAGGCTGAGCGTGCTGCGCTTGGTGCCGAAGGCGACCAAGGAGGAGAGCAGCTTGCGGCGTTCGCGGAGCTGCTCGAGCTGACCGACCAGGAGGCTGGCGCCGATCAGCAGGAGGACGCAGACGGCGCCGACCAAGAGGCCGGTGCGGATGCCGGCGAACTGGTTCGACTCCTCGGTGCTGTTGAGGGTCATCACCGTCGTCAGCGGATCGACCGCGGCGGCAGCGGTGCGCACCTGGTCCGCGGCGTCGCTCACGGCCGGGTCGGTACGGACATACGCCTCCGCGGTGATCGTGCCCGACGCCAGCGGGGCGCGGGCCGCGGCCGGGGTCGCCAGCACACCCTCGCGCGCCATGTCGTTCGGGGCGTGCTTCTTGGTCGCCGTGCGGGCGCCGCGCGGCATCTGCCACGGGACGGCCTTGCCCTTGTCGAACTCGTAGGACGGGTCGAGGTAGACGCGCGAGCCGGGGGCCGTGATCCGCTTGGTGTACTTGTCGGAGTAGCCGCCGGAGATGTAGAAGATGTCGCCGTCCGTGCACGACGGCAGGTTCGCGACCTCGCGCAGCGCCTTGCACGTGCCCACGGTCAGGGTGGTGCTCTTCTCGGTCCTGGCCTTGAGGGCAATGCTGACGCGGTTCAGCGTGATCGTGCCGCGTACGCCCTCGGTGTCCGCGAGGCGCTCGTCGAGGTGCGCGCCGCCGGCACCGGACGCGCGGACCCACATCTGCGCCTGCTCCGTGTCCTGGCCCGTTTGCCTGGTGTAGTCGTCCTCCACGCCGGTGAAGAGCATCTGCAGCGCGACCGCGCCGGCCACCGCGACCGCAATGCCGTTCACCAGGCGGGCGGCGCTGCCGCTGTTCAGCTGCAGGCGGCGGACGGCCAGTTGCCAGGAGACGGGGGCCCGGTTGCCGCGGCCCAGGCGAGCGACGACGGCCTCGACCAGCCAGGGCAGCAGCGCGGTGATGCCGGTGAGCAGCAGCACGACGCCGGTGGTGACCTGATACGCGTTGAAGTCGCCGCCATCATCACCCTTGCCGATCAGGGGAAACAGCGCGGCCAGGCCGGCGAGCGGCAGCAGCACCCGCCACCACAGCCGGCGGCGCTTTGGCTTGGCGGTCCGTACGACCCCCAGCGGCTCGATGACCACATTCCGCAGCGCGAACAGCGTGACCGCGACCGCCGCCGCCGGCACGGCCACCGCGACGAGGGCGGCCAGCCAGGGCGCCGGGTTCAGGTCGGCGGGGAAGACGCTCACGTTCAGGACGGTGAGGCCGCCCGCGACTTGCCGCCCGACGAGGAAGAAGCCGGTGCCGAAGACGAGGCCGAGCAGTGCCCCGGCCGCCGCCTCGCCCGCCGCGATCCTGCGGGTCATCGCGGCGTCCGCGCCGACCAGGCGCAGCGCGGCCAGCCGGCGGTCCCGGCGCTCGCCGCCGAAGCGCACGGCGGCGGCCACGAAGACGGCCACGGGCATCAGCAGCGCCACGAAGACAATCAGGACGAGCAGGAGCAGGACGGGGTCGAGGCTCCCGGGGACCGCGTCGTGGCCGAAGCCACCGATCCGGTGAACGCTGTCGGTGCCGTACCTGAGGTCGTCGCTGCCCGCGTAGTAGGCGAGTTCGGCGGGTCCTCCGGCCAGTCCGGCGTCGCCGATGGTGGCGGTGATCTTGTACGGGAGGCGGTCCCGCAGCAGCCCGGCGTCCTTGTCGTTCAGCCGGTCGGCGAGGGCGGGGGAGACCGCCATCTCGCCCGGCCTGGGGTAGCGGTCCAGGCCGGGCGGCGGCGTCGCCTTCGCGCCCTCGGGCCGCACCAGGCGCCCGTGGATGTCGTCGTCGCCGAAGGTGGTGTCACCGTTGCCGACCAGAATGCTGGTCGCGGTGGCGTGCTTGAGCTGCTGCGGCTGGAGATCGCTGCGGTCGTTGCCGCGCTGATCGCGGGCCTGCAGCGCCGCGGGGATCGCGGTCGTCAGCAGCAGCAGCGCGACGCCCAACCCCACACCGACGGCGGTCAGCAGGGTCCGGGTCCACCCCTCCTTGCCGCCGCGGAAGGCGAACGCGAGCCCCATCCGGAGGTCTTGGAGCAGGGTCACGAGGCGGGCTCCAGGCTGCGGGTGCGGCCGTCGCGGACGACGATCTCGCGGTCGGCGTAGGCGGCGACGCGGGCCTCGTGGGTGACGAGGACGACGGCGGCGCTGGTCTCGCGGGCGGCGGCGGTCAGCAGCTCCATCACGCGCTCGCCGTTGAGGGAGTCCAGTGCGCCGGTGGGCTCGTCGGCGAAGATGACGCGCGGGGTGGTGGCGAGCGCGCGGGCGACCGCGACGCGCTGGCCCTGGCCGCCGGAGATCTCGCCGGGGCGGTGGTGCGCGACGTCGTCGACCTCGAGCCGCTCCAGCCAGGGCCTGGCGGCCCGTTCGGCCTCGCGGCGGCCCAGGCCGGTGAGGCGGAGCGGGAGGGCGACGTTCTCGACGCAGGTCAGCTCCGGGACCAGCTGGCCGAACTGGAAGACGAAGCCGAACCGGCTGCGGCGCAGCGCGCTGCGCTCGCCGTCGGACATCGCGGAGAGCTCGCGCCCCTCGTACGTGATGGTGCCCTCGTCCGGCGGCACGATCCCGGCGAGGCAGTGCAGCAGCGTGGACTTGCCGGAGCCGGACGGGCCCATGACGGCGACGGTTTCCCCGGCCCGTATCGCGAAGTCGGCGCCGTCGAGGGCGGGGGTGCCGGAGTAGATCTTGCGCAGGCCGGTGGCGGTGAGGAGTGACGTGGTCATGCGCGCACCTCCGCGGCGAGCTTGTCGAGGCGGGCGGTGGTGAGTTCCAGCCAGCGCAGGTCGGCCTCGAGGTGGAAGAGGGCGTGGTCGCAGATGAGCTGGTCGGCGAGCTCGCCGCTGCGCTTGCGCTTGGTCAGCTCGCGCATCAGGCGCAGGTGTTCGGCGCGCTGGGTGTCCAGCAGCTCGGCGGCGTCGCGGCCGGTGAGCAGGGCGAGGACGACCTTGGTGTAGAGGGTGGAGGAGAGGTACGGCTCCGGCTTCTCCGGGGTGGTGAGCCAGCCGGCGACGTCGGTGATGCCGGCGTCGGTGATGGCGTACCGCTTGCGCTCCGGGCCGCCGCCTGCCTCTATGCCGTCGACCTCGACGAGGCCGTTCTTCAGCAGCCGGGACATGGTCGAGTAGACCTGCCCGTAATGCAGCGGCCGGTCGTGCCCGAAGCGCTGGTCGAAGGCGCGCTTCAGGTCGTACCCGTGCCGCGGCCCCGCTTCTTCCAGGAGCCCGAGGAGTGTGTGCCCGATGGTCATGGCGAGGACTCTACACGGTGTGTATACCTACTGTGTATAGACGGGGTGTGTAGTCAGTCACCGGAAGTCCCGTCCTTGGGCGGCCGCCCCCGCCGCGGCAGCGGGCCGGTCTCCTTCGGGAGTCGGCCCGCCGCCGCGAGGGCCTGCCGCAGCAGGTACTCGACCTGCGCGTTCGTGCTGCGCAGCTCGTCCGCCGCCCACCGCGCGAGCGCGTCGTGGACGGCGGGGTCGAGCCGCAGCAGCACCTGCTTGCGCTGTTTCGTCACTGGTACAGGGACCCCGTATTGATGACCGGCTGGGGCGCGCGGTCGCCGCACAGGACGACCATCAGGTTGGACACCATCGCGGCCTTACGCTCCTCGTCCAGCTCGACCAGGTCCTGCTCGGTGAGGCGGGCGAGTGCCGACTCCACCATCCCGACCGCGCCGTCGACGATCTGCTGCCGGGCCGCGACCACCGCGCCGGCCTGCTGGCGCTGCAGCATCGCGGCGGCGATCTCGGGGGCGTACGCGAGGTGCGTGAAGCGGGCCTCGATGATGTGCACGCCGGCGGCCTGGACGCGCAGGGTCAGCTCGGCGGCGAGCTTGTCGGTGATCTCCTCGGCGTTGGCGCGCAGCGACAATTCGTTGTCGTCGTGGGCGTCGTAGGGGTATTCGATGGCGATGTGCCGGACCGCGGTCTCGGTCTGGGTGCTCACGAACTCGACGTAGTCGTCCACCGAGAAGGTGGCCTGCGCGGTGTCCTCGACCTGCCAGACGACGACGGCGGCGAGCTCGATGGGGTTGCCGTAGGCGTCGTTGACCTTCAGGATCGCGGTCTCGTGGTTGCGCACCCGGGTGGAGATCTTCTGCCGGGTGGTCAGCGGGTTCACGAAGCGGAGGCCGTCGTCGCGGATGGTGCCGGTGTAGCGGCCGAAGAACTGCACGACGCGGGCCTCGCCGGGGGCGACCATGTTCAGCCCCGACATGGCGAAGATCGAGCCGAGGAAGACCAGCGCGCCGACGACGATGAGCGGGATGCCGACCGCCGGGTGGTCGCGGGTGCTGAGGGCGATGCCGGTGATGGTCATGCCGATACCGAGCAGGGTGCCGATCAGTCCGAGGAGGAGGGCGAGCCCGCCGCCGATGCTGTGCGCGGGGGTCTCGTGAACCTCGACCTTCGGCATGGGAAGGGCGTCTTCGCTGGTGGTGCTCATAGTGCTCCCCGTTTCTGGATGGCTGCGGTCTAGCAAACTGATATCACTTTAGCGCAGCTTTCAGCGGAGTGAAAGATCTTTGGGTGTTGTGACGAGAACATGCCAGACCCCCTTCCCGGAGTGGTCTACGCCAGTCAGACTCCGACTAGCACGTCCCCTGCCTCACCCCACGAACAGACAGGAGACAGCCATGTCCAGAGGAAGAACTCTGGCCTGCGGCATCTGCGGCGGGATATTCGCGGCCGCCGCGATCCTCGGCGCCTCCCCGGCGGGCGCGGCCGACGCGGGCAACGGCGACCGTGACGCGGTCGGCGAGTACAAGGCCGCCACCGACACCCTGCCGGAGCAGAAGCTGACGGCCGGGCAGAAGGAGCTGCTCGCCGAGAAGGCCGCGGACGCCAAGGGCGCGGCGGCCAGATCCGCCGGCGCGTACGGCACCAAGGCGATCAAGTCGTCCGGCGCCATCCAGCAGTCGCAGATCAACTCCTACTACTGCGGCCCCGCCACGCTCGTCATCACCCAGTCCGCCCACGACGAAGTCGGCGGCCGCTCGCAGACCGCGGCGGGCAATGAGCTCAACACCACCACGGCCGGCACCGCCTGGTACGGCATCAACGCCGATGTCCCGAACCCGACCGGCTATCCGATCCCGGACGTCCTGAACAACCGCATGCCGGGCGCCGGTTACGCGCCGCGGGCGCTCCCGTACACCCCGACCGCGGCCAACAAGACGGCGTTCCGCGACGCCATCACCCACAACACGACGGGCGACTACGCCATCGCCGGCAACGCCTGGGAGGTCGTCGGCGGCCCGCACCTGGTCGGGCACCCGAACCGGGAGATCTTCCACTGGGTGTCGATCGACGGCCACAGCGACGACGGCGCGAAGACCGTGCAGTACCGCGACCCGGTGGGCGGCGTGCCGACCTCGGTGATCTCGTGGGCGGCGAGCGTTCCGCGTACGGCCACTATCTCGTCGGACACCATCACCACCATCATGGGTGGCCGTGGGTACGTCTGGTAAAGCGCGCACGGCAACAGCCCTCCTCCTGACGGGCGTCTGCCTCGCTGCGGGGTGCTCGTCAGGAGACGGCGGCGACAAGGACCGGGCCGAGTCCAGCCCTGCCCGTACGACCTCCGCCGCCCCCACCGGACCGCCGCAGCGCGGCGAGCGCGCGTGCGCCGTGAAGCTGCCCGCCGGGTGGCGGACCGCGCTCGGCGACGGCGAGATCGACGCGGCGGAGGACGCCCGCGAGGTGCTCACCGCCGTCGGGCCCGGGGCGGCGTGGGCGGTGGTGCAGTCCACCGAAGGCGGCGAGCGGACGCTGCAGTTCGTTCCGGCCGACGGCGAGCGGCGGGATGTGGCCGAGCTGGACGACCCGGTCGAGGACCAGGTCGACGCCGCCGACTACGACGGGCGCTGGCTGGCGTACGACCTCGTGCAGGGGCGGCAGGCGCAGAGCCCGTGGGAGCTGCGGGCCTGGGACGCGGAGACCGGCAAGTCGAAGGTCGTCGCGCGGGCGGACCGGGACGGCAAGGGGCAGGCGGTGCCGGGGCCGTTCGTGCAGCCGGTGGTGCGCTCGGGGCGGGTCTTCTGGGCGCAGGGGACCGGCGGCGGGAAGTCGGCCGTCTACGCGGAGGACCTCGGCAAGGGCGGCGAGCGGCACACGCTGTACGAGGGCGTGGCCGATGTCCCGTTCGCCGCGGGCGGGTTGCTGGTGTGGCCGCAGGCCAAGGGCGCGGGCGGCACGGACGTCAGGCTCGCGGCCGCGTCCCTCGACAGCCTCAAGCCCGCGAAGCTGCCCGCGCCGATCGCGAAGCTGCGCGGCGTCCGGCTGGCCGCCTCCGACGGCCGCACCTGGGCGTGGATCGGCGGCGCACAGGGCACGGAACTGCGCGTCTGGCGCCCGGGCTGGAAGTCCCCGGCCACACTGGTCGCGGACGCCCCCGAGGCGGTCAACGGCATGGACCAGGTCCAGGTCAGCGGCGACCTGATCACCTGGCGCTCGACGGAGGCAGCCTGGACCCTCGACCTCCGCTCCCGCTCATACACCCGCGTCACCCCGCGCTACGGCTACGCGCAGGCGCGGGACGACGCGATCGGGGTGTCGTACGCCGAGGGCGAGGCGAAGTCGGCAGAGGCGACGGCGGTCAACTCGGTGGTTCAGGCGGGCGAGTTGCCACCGCTGCCGCGCTGCAAGAACTAGATCGCCGCAAGGGCTAGATCTCGAACCACACCACCTTGCCGGCGCTCAGCCGTTCCGCGCCCCACCGCTGTGCGACCCGGTTGACGAGGTACATGCCGCGGCCGCCCTCGTCGGCCGGGCCCGCGCGGCGCATGCGGGGGAGTTGCGGGACGTCGTCGACGACCTCGCAGCGGAGGCGGTCGGTGTGGACCATGCGGAGGGTGACCGGGCGCTGGGCGTAGCGGACGGCGTTGGTGACGACCTCGCTGACCAGGAGTTCGACGGCGTCCTCCAGGTCGGAGAGGCCCCAGCCGGCCAGCGCCTCACGGGCCAGTTTGCGGGCCTCGCGGGCGGATTGGGCCTGCGGGTCGAGGACCCACTGGGCGGCGGAGCTCGGGGCGATGCCGTCGAAGCGGGCGGCGAGGAGGGCGATGTCGTCGTCGCGGTCGCCGGGGCCGAGGACGTCGAGGACCTCGTCGCAGAGCGGTTCGAGGGTCGGCGGGTGGTGGTGGGCGTCGTTCGTACGGTGCCAGGTGTCGGTCAGGCGCTCGCAGAGGCGCTCGATGCCGGTGGAGACGTCGCAGGTGCGGGACTCGACCAGGCCGTCCGTATAGAGGATGAGCGTCGAGCCGACGGGGGCGTCCATCTCCACCGACGTGAAGCTGACGCCGCCGACGCCGATCGGGGCACCCGGCGGCACGTCGAGCACCTCGGCGCGGCCGTCGCTGTGCAGCAGAACGGGCGGCGGGTGACCGGCGTTGGCGAGGGTGAGGCGGCGGCCGATCGGGTCGTAGACCGCGTACAGGCAGGTGGCCATCCGGTCGTCGCCGAGCCGCAGCGCCTGCTCGTCGAGGTGGTGCAGGACCTCCTGCGGCGGCAGGTCGAGGCCGGCGAGGGTCTGCGCGGTGGTACGGAGCTGGCCCATGATCGCCGCCGAGGTGACGGAGTGGCCCATCACGTCGCCGACGACCAGGGCGACCCGGGAGCCGGGCAGCGGGATCGCGTCGTACCAGTCGCCGCCGACCCGGGCGGTCTCCGCGGCGGGGAGGTAACGGCTCGCCAGCTTCACGCCGTTGGGCTGCGGCAGCGACTCCGGGAGCATGGTGCGCTGCAGCTCGTCGGCGATGTACGCCTCCCGGCCGTAGACCACTGCCTTGTCGACGCCGAGCGCGGTATGGGTGGCCAGCTGGGCGGCGACGAGCAGGTCGTCGTGCTCGTACGGCGGCTGCTCCGGGCCGCGGACGAGGACCGCGACGCCGGTGACGCGGCGGCGGCCGCGCAGCGGGGCGACGATGACGCGGCGGCCGGCGGCGGGGGCTTTCTTCGCGGGGGCCGCGGCGAGCGGGCTGCCGCGCCCGAGCAGCTCGGTGAGCGCGCCGCGGGCGGCGATGGTGTCGCCGAAGACGGGGCGGACGCCGCGCAGCACCTCCGCGAGGGCGCCGGCGCGGACCACGTCCACGACGTCGGCGAGCTCGGCGGCGGACGGGTCCATCAGCGCGTCGTCATCGGAGCTGTCCCCGGCCTGCCGCCCGGTGCGCCGCAGCCGCAGCCGGAACGGGCCGCTCGGCTGCGTATCGCCGACGGGCAGCGGCTCGCGCAGATAGACGAGGATGCCGTCGGCGAAGGCCGGGACGGCGGAGCGGCACAGGCCGAGCACGATCTCGTCCAGGTCCATGCCGCGGGCGATGCGCCGGGTGGCGGAGCCGACGAAGCGCAGCCGCGCGGACTCGGCGGCCTCCTCCGGCTCCGGAGGCATGGCGTCTTCCCTGCTCGCAGGGCTGGGGGAAGGGTCGGCGGCCGGGCGCGGGCGCGCGGCACCGGTGGTTCCCTCGGTGCTGTCGGCGCCCCGGCGGCGCGGGCGGGAGGCGGCGGCATCCGCGCGCAGCGCTGTCCGCGGCTCGGGCACCTCCGCCCGGGCAGCGGTCTGCTCCTCGCGCTCCGTCACCTGTACGTACCGTCCGTCCGGCTGTGGCGCCCAATTCTTCTGTCAGTGCGGTGTGTTGAGCTCGTTGGTCGGTGAATCGATCCTGTGGAAGGCGATCCTACGTTTGATACACCCAGGCGCATCAAGAGGCTCACGAAGTCACGCGCGCGGGATCACACCATCTCCACGACCCCGGGCCGCGCTCGCTTACGCGCGCGGGCGCGCCGGGACCTGGTCCCAGTCGTGCGGGAGGCGGGGTGTGGACCAGTTCGGGTCCGGGCGCCAGTGCTGCCAGCTGTCGGTGAAGGGCGAGCCCCAGGCGCGGATGGCGGTGACCGCCTGCTCGCCGGCCCGGAGCACCTTCAGCGCCGTGGCCTCGTCCATCAGCCCGGTGCGCCGGGCCTGCTCGAACTCGTCCTCGTCCCGCCACTGCCAGCTGCGGTCCGGGTAGACCGCGATGTCCAGGAAGTGGTCCTCGGAGTCGACGCCGCCGGGCCAGCGGGTCAGCGGCTCCTCGAGATTCACGTACCAGTTCTTGAAGCGCCAGCCCCGCTCCCAGAACAGCCACACCGACCACGGCTCACCCGGCCGCGCCAGCTTCAGCACCCCCGCCCCGAACCAGCGCGAGCGCGCCGCCCGGCGCGGCTTCGTGTACCGCGTCTCGAGCGGCTCCTTGTGCAGCGGGGTGCCGTCGTCGATGACCGGCCGCACACACTCGGTGCCCGGCGCCATCCAGACCGCGAGCAGATCGCGGCCGTGGTGGTCGGGGCCGTCGTGGACGACCGTGACCGGACGGCAGATGTGCACCCTGTCCGCGGCGCCGGAGCCATTGCCGCGATAGCGCCAGAGGATGTGCTCCCCCGGCGCCCAGCGCCCGGAGCCGGGCTGTCCGGTTTCTGGCAAGGTGTCCGCTGCTGTCATCCCTAGATATTACGCTGGCACATCGCACAAGGGATCGGCTGGATGGGTCACGGCCTCGTCTCACGGGCGGGCCATGCGCGATGTCTTTCTTACGGACGCGTCATGCGCAGTACGTCCAGCGCCTCGTCCAGCTGCTCCGCGGTGAGCAGCCCGCGGGACACGTAACCCTCCTCCTCGACGACCTGCCGGATGGTCTTCCGCTCGGCCAGGGACCTCTTCGCGACCTTGGCGGCCTCCTCGTAGCCGATGTACCGGTTCAGCGGCGTGACGACGGAGGGCGACGACTCGGCGTACTCGCGGGCGCGGTCCGCGTCCGCCGTGATGCCGTCGACGGTGCGGTCGGCGAGGAGGCGGGAGGCGTTCGCGAGGAGCCGGATGGACTCCAGGAGGTTCTTCGCCATCACCGGGAGCTGGACGTTCAGCTCGAAGTTCCCGGAGGCGCCGGCGGTGGCGACGGTGGCGTCATTGCCGGTGACCTGGGCGGCGACCATGAGCACCGCCTCCGGGATTACGGGATTGACCTTGCCCGGCATGATCGAGGAGCCGGGTTGCAGGTCGGGCAGGTGGATCTCGGCGAGGCCGGTGCGTGGGCCCGAGCCCATCCAGCGGATGTCGTTGCAGATCTTGGTGAGCGAGACGGCGATCGTACGGAGCTGGCCCGACGTCTCCACCAGGCCGTCGCGGGCGCCCTGCGCCTCGAAGTGATCGCGGGCCTCGGTGAGCGGAAGCCCGGTGGCGCGGGCCACCTCGGCGATGACGGCGGCGGAGAAGCCGGGCGGCGTGTTGATGCCGGTGCCCACGGCCGTACCGCCGAGGGGAAGCTCGGCGAGGCGGGGGAGGGAGGAGTGCAGGCGCGCGATGCCGTGCCGGATCTGGGCCGCGTAACCGCCGAACTCCTGGCCGAGGGTGACCGGGGTGGCGTCCATCAGGTGGGTGCGGCCGGATTTGACGATGTCCTTGAACTCGTCCGCCTTGCGCTCGAGGGACTCGGCGAGGTGGACCAGGGCCGGGATCAGGTCATGGGTGACGGCGGCGGTGGCGGCGATGTGGATGGACGACGGGAAGACGTCGTTGGAGGACTGGCTGGCGTTGACGTGATCGTTGGGATGCACGTCGGCGCCGAGCTTTTCGCCGGCGAGGGTGGCGAGGACCTCGTTGGTGTTCATGTTCGACGAGGTGCCGGAGCCGGTCTGGAAGACGTCCACGGGGAAGTGCTCGTCCCAGGTGCCTTTGGCGACCTCGGCGGCGGCTTCCTGGATCGCGGCGGCGATGTCCTTGTCGAGGACGTTCAGCTCGGCGTTGACCTTGGCGGCGGCGGCCTTGATACGGGCGAGGGCCTCGATGTGGGCGCGCTCGAGGCGCTGGCCGGAGATGGGGAAGTTCTCGACGGCGCGCTGGGTCTGGGCCCGCCATTTCGCGTCCTTGGGGACGCGGACTTCGCCCATGGAGTCGTGCTCTGTTCGGTACTCGGTCATGACGTCGAGCGTACGACTCGGCCTCGCGCTTGCGGCGCGGCATCCTGTGGCTTCGCCACGGAGTCCTCAAGCGCCGGACGGGCTTGTTGGTGGGTGGGCCGGGCCGAGTTCCGGAGGGGGAGCTCGACTTGTGCGGGGCGTGCCTCGCTCGTTTGGTG
>NZ_JAAKZV010000119.1 GCF_011044975.1 Streptomyces coryli
CCACAGGCCCCACCGCACACCCCACAGCCGAGACGATCGAGCTCAACCCAGCCCGCCCACACTCGACCACCCTCTCCAGCCCATACGTCTGCAGATCCCGCACCGCAGCCAGAAAGTCCACAGGCACCGTGAGCTGCGCGACCAGCATCCCCTTCACATCGGTCTCACCCGTGACCAGCCGCCCCAGCCCCGGCGAGTAAAGCTGCGTCCTCGCCCCCCGCTGCGGAATGTCCTCAATGGCCGCCGCAAACGCGGCCTGCGCCGAAGCAAGCAGCGGATTATGAAAGGGATACGGAGCAGGCAACCGCACAGCCCGCACCCGAAGCACATCCGCAAGCGCGGCAAGCTCCCCCAGATCCGTCTCCGGCCCGGAAAGCACCACATGCCGCGGAGCGTTGATCACCGCGAGCCGGCTGCCGGGCCGCTCAGCGGCAGCCAGCAGCGCCTCCGCCCGCCGCGCGGACAGCTGGACGGCGAGCATGCCCCCGCTCCCGGCCGCCGTCTGCTCCAGCGCCTCGGCCCGATGGGCGGCGATACGCGCACCATCGGCGACCGTGAAGCACCCGGCATGTGCAGCCGCCGCGATCTCGCCCATGCTGTGCCCGAGGACCACATCAGCCCGCTCCCGGCGATCCGCGACCGCGGCATGGGCCAAGGCAGTGGCGTAGATCGCCAACTGCAACGCGAACGGATCCGTAGCAGCAAGCCGCCGGGCGTCAGGTGCGTCGGCATCGGCATCCCGCAGCAGCTTCGCCACGCCCGGCCGACCGAACTCGGCAGCCACCGCATCGACGGTATCCAGCAGTTCGGCCACGGGAGCGCCGAGCTCGTCGGCCAGCGCTCCGGGCCGATAGGCGCCCTGTCCGGGCAGCAGCAGTGCAGTTCTCAGATCCACTTCCGGCCCCCCGGGGCATGGTGTGAACGATCAGCAACTGTGCGGTACATGAAGAGTCGTGTCAGCCCACGGAGGAGCGCACTACCAAATAGGTCTAGGCCACCTTGCGCGCCGTCAGCCTACCCATCGCCGGACGGAGCGCAATAGGTCTACGCCATTTTCCCGAGGCCGGTAACTACCCAAGCCAGAAAGGAAGTTGGCGACAAAGAGGCCGGTCAGAGCCCCACGACGACAGACATCGCACGCAGCCCCGCGACCCGCTTCCCGTACACCGGCCGATGCGCGCCATCGACCGCCAGCGCCCGCATCCCGGCCGCCCGGGCCGCCAGCAACCCCGCGTCCGCGTCCTCCACAACCAAGCAATGCGCGGGATCCGCACCGAACTTCGCGGCAGCCCCGAGATACCCCTGCGGACTGGGCTTGCCCTCCTCGACATCCTCCGCGCACACCAGCACCTCCGGTACGGGCAGCCCCGCCGCCCCCATCCGAGCGCGGCTCACCGCCCGCGTCGCCGAGGTCACCACGCCCCAGCTCCCGACCGGCAGCGCGGCAAGCAGCCGCCCAGCCCCCGGCGCCGGCCGGACCCCCTCCGAGTCGGTGCAGGACACCTCGTCGAACCAGGCCAGCTCAGCATCCGGATCGGCACCCGGGGCCAACTCCCGTATGACGTCGATATCCCGCCGCCCGTGCGAGTGCCGGATCACCGCCTCCGGATCCAGCCCGTGCCGATCGGCCCACAGCCGGGTATGCCGGTCCATCGCGGCCTGCGAATCCACCAGCGTGCCGTCCATGTCGAAGAGCAGAACCCTGATGTCCGCCAGCCGTACCCGGACGCCGTCCGTGGCCGTGACCTCCACCAGCAGCGGCTCGTGCGCCACCTGCGACATACGGGACCATCCGTTCGAAGGGGCGGACTTCGCACCGGCAGGCCGTGATGTTATCCGGCCGCGACCCTGTGTACAGCCGCTTCCGTCGCGCTAGTTTGGTCCGCCATGCCGGACATAGACGTGGGCAGGATGAATGCCGAGGGGGGCCGCGGCTTCGTGCTCTTCCTGGTGGGGATGCGTTTCAACCGCCTCTGGAAGGTACGCAAATGGTGGCCGGCGTTCTTCGCCATGCCCAAGATGCTGGGCGAGCTCGCCGCGGATCCGGAGCTGGGTCTGCTCGGCGCCCGGGTGGCCCGGAGCGGCCGGACCATCACGGTGATCCAGTACTGGGAGAGCAGCGAGAAGATCATGGAATTCTCGCGCTCCCAGGACCGCCACCACCGCGCCTACTGGAAGTGGTTCAACGGCGCCGTCGGGTCGGGCGGTGACGTGGGCATCTGGCACGAGCTCTACCGCATCGAGCCGGACGCGTACGAGGCCCGCTACGTGAACATGCCGGCCTTCGGCCTGGGCCAGGCGATCGGCCGGACCCCGGGCCAGTCAGCCGGCCCCGGCGAGTGAGCAGGAGGGACGCGCGCCCATGGAGACCCGCGGCTTTCGCACCGGAGACGGCCCGGCCCTGATCGAGGCCTGGCGCCGCAGCGCACCCCGCGACCCGATCGGCCCGGCCCGCTTCCGTGAACTGGTCCTGCTGGACGCCAACTTCGACCCGCAGGGCCTCCGCCTCGCCCTCGACGACGGCCGCATCATCGGCGCCGCCTATGCCGTGCGCAGGCAGCTCCCGCTGCACGGCGCGGACCTGGAGCCGGAGCAGGGCTGGATCCCGTTCTTCTTCACCCACCCCGCCCACCGCCGCCGCGGCGTGGCGCGCCTGCTCCTCACCGAGGCGCTGGAGTGGCTGCGCAGCCACGGCCGCACCCGGGCCGACTTCTCCTCGTACGCCCCGAACTATTTCCTCCCCGGCCTGGACGCGACGACGTACCCCGAAGCGTCGGCCCTCCTCCGCGACCTGGGCTTCCGCCGGCTGTACGAGGCGGCAGCCATGGACCTGAGCCTCCTCGATTACGCCATGCCGCCCGCCGTGGCGGAACGCGTAGACCACCTCACCGCCACCGGCTACCGCTTCACCACCCCACTCGACGACGACCTCCCCGAGCTCCTCCACCTCGCCGGCAACCACTTCAATCCCGACTGGGCCCGAGCCATCCGCGCCTGCCTCCTGCGCGGCACCCCGCCGGAGCGGATCGTCACCGCCCGCGACCCGGCGGGCCGGCTGCTCGGCTGGGCCATGCACGAGGCGTACGAGGGGATGACCGAGCGCTTCGGCCCCTTCGGCGTACGCGAGGACGCCCGCGGCACCGGGCTCGGCAAGGCGCTGCTGCATCTGACGCTGGAGCGGATGCGCGGCTGCGGCGCACACTCGGCGTGGTTCCTGTGGACCGGCGAGCAGACCCCGGCCGGGCACCTGTACCGCGCGACCGGGTTCCGTACGACGCGCACCTTCCAGGTACTGCGCCGGGAGGAGGGAGCGTGACCGGCATGAAGACGGTCCTCGCCATCGGCGCCCACATCGGCGACATGGACCTCACCGCGGGCCCGATGCTCGCGGAGCACATCCTCGGAGGCGGCCGGGCCGTCATCCTGGCCCTGACGCCAGGGGAGCGGGGGCACCCCAAGCTCGACCCGGATACGTACAAGAAGCAGAAGCTCGCGGAAGGCCGGCAGTTCGCGCACGACATCGGCGCGGAGTTCGCCTGCTTCGACGACCTCTCCGACGGCTACCTCACCACCGGTGACGAGGTAGCGGAGCGGATCGCGGCGCTGATCCGCGACATCCGCCCGCACACCGTCATCGCGCACTGGCGGCACAGCATCCACAGCGACCACGAGAACGCGTCGGTGCTGGCGGAACGGGCGCGCTTCCTGGCCGGACTGCCGCAGCAAGGGCTGACCCGGCACCCGGTCACGGCGCTGTACTACGCCGAGAACTGGGAGGATGCGGAGGGCTTCACTCCGAGCCGTTATGTCCCGGTATCGGCCGCGGCGTACGACGCCTGGCGCGCCGCGATCGCCGAGCAGGCCTTCGCCCGGGGCGAGACGTACGGATTCCGCTACATCGACTACTACACGGCGCAAATGACCATGCGCGGCTGTCTCGCCGGCACCGAACGTGCCTGTGCGCTGGCGTTTCCTTCCCACGAGCGGCCCGCCGTGACCCCGCTCAGGGCGGGCTGAATCCTGGTTCCGGCGTCGGTGGTATGAACCTCTGCGACCAGCGGCGTCGCGCAGATTTCCGGGAGATCTCAATGCGGAGAATCTGTGGCCGAACTTTGTAAACGATCTTGCTCACGAGCGAGTAGTGGACTATACCTGTCGCGACCGGTGGCAATGACTGCCACCGGCACCGGGGTGGGTTGCGCTTGAAACGGCTGCTGCCGTGCGGCTTTGACGATCCCCGGGGGCGTTACCCCGCACGACTCCGATCAACAGAACGCGGCAATCGGCCCCTTCGCCGTACCCGAGCGATGGCAGGGACCCGGTACACCGTCTGAGTCCTGGAGAAAGCGAGGACTTGAACATGGGATCCACGCCTGACGTCGGCCGCCGTGATCTGAGCGAGCGGAGCACGACTGATCGTCACCGGTGCCGCTGAGCGGCTCCGCAGCGACGGCGACACGATCCGATGTATGTCCCCGCCAACGTCCCAAGCGCGGACGCACCCAAAGATGCGCTGGAAGCGCAGCCGGCAGCGGATGGCCAGCTTGGCCTGACAGCCACACACGCAACAAACCCAGGTAGATCAAATCGATCAGTGAGGATGCAGAGATGACCATTCGTAGCGGCGCTCTTGATAGGCGGACGCTCCTGCGCGGAGCGATCGCAACGGCAGCCATGGCGTCGATGGCGGCTGCGTGTGGCTCTCCCTCGAGCGATGACGGCAACGGCGGCCCGAAGGGCGAGAAGTCGTCGAAGAACCCGTTCGGTGTCGCCAAGAACTCCAAGGTCGAAGCAGCCATCTTCAACGGCGGCTACAAGACCGACTATGTCGATTACGTCAACAAGGTCATCGGGAGCCAGGTCAAGGGCGTCAAGGTCGACGTCAAGCCCGTCGTCGACATCGGCCCGGAGCTCCAGCCCCGGTTCGTCGGCGGCAACCCGCCGGACCTCATCGACAACTCGGGTGAGGACCAGATCGGGTTCCTCAAGATTCTCGATCAGCTCGAGGAGCTTGACGACGTCTTCGAGGCCAACAACTACGAGGGCAAGAAGATCGCCGACACGGTGTACCCCGGCGTCAAGGAGCCCGGTACGTACAACGGCAAGTTCGTCGGGCTGAACTACGTGATGACGGTGTACGGCGTCTGGTACTCGAAGACGCTGTTCGACGAGAACGGCTGGACCGCGCCGAAGACCTGGGACGAAGCGCTCGACCTCGGCCGGAAGGCCAAGAAGAAGGACAAGTACCTCTGGGTCCACGGCAAGGAAGCCGCGACGTACTACCTGACGCTGCTCATGAACTCGGCGATCAAGGAGGGCGGCGACGAGGTCCGGATCTCTCTCGAGAAGCTGGAGAAGGACTCCTGGTCGCAGAAGCCCATCCAGGATGTCCTCAAGATCATGGAGACCATGGTCAAGGAGAAGATGTTCGTTCCCGGTGGCTCCGGCACCCAGTTCCAGAAGGCGCAGGCACACTGGAGCAACGCGCAGAAGGCTCTCCTCTACCCGACCGGTGGCTGGATCGAGAACGAGATGATCAGGGCCACCAAGAAGAACTTCCAGATGACCGGGATTCCGGAGATGGTGCTCTCCGACAGCCCGAAGATGCCCTATGAGTCGGTTCGTGCGGCTGCGGGCGAGCCGTTCATCGTTCCCAAGAAGGGCAAGAACGCGGCCGGCGGCAAAGAGGTGCTGCGGGCGATGCTGTCCGAGCAGACGGCCAAGAACTTCTCCAAGACGCGGAAGGCCCCGACGATCGTCAAGGGCACCGTGCCCTCCGACGGCTACGGATCGACGGCACTGGTCTCGCAGACGAAGATGCTCGAGGCCGCGGGCAAGAACATCTTCAACTACCTGTTCATCACCGCCTACGGGATGAACCCCGACCTGCTGGTGCCGTGGAACTCGTTCCTTTCCGGCGACCTTGACGCCAAGGGCCTGACCTCGGCGATGCAGAAGATCTCCGACAAGATCCGGGAAGACGACTCCGTCAAGAAGCTCGAGGTCAAATAGCACCGCCATGAGCGAAACGACCACCAATCCCAAAGCCGCGAGCCGCCGGCGTGAGCCGGCCGCTCGCGGCGGGCGGCCCCGCCGCCGCAAGCTCACCTTCGACCGGGTGTCGTTCTTTATCGCGTTCCTCGGCGTCCCGTTGGCCGTGTTCGTGACCTTCGTCCTGTACCCATTCGCCCAGGCGATCTTCTGGGCGATGACCGACTGGGCGGGCTACAGCCAGGACTACAACTTCGTCGGGCTGGAGAACTTCACCGAGCTGTTCCAGGACGAGATCTTCCTGAAGGCGTTGCGCAACGTCGCGTTGCTGGCGGCCGTCGTCCCGTTTGTGACGTTGTCGCTCGCCCTCGGGGTCGCGGTGGCCATCACCCTGGGAGGGCCCAGCAAGGGCCCCGTCCGTGGGATCGGGGCCGCGTCGTTCTACCGCATCATCTCGTTCTTCCCCTACGTCGTGCCGGCGATCATTGTCGGCCTGATCTGGGCGCAGATGTTCGACCCGAACGCCGGCCTGCTCAACGGCATCCTCACCAAGCTCGGTCTGGACTTCGAAGAGTTCAGCTGGCTGGGTAAGAAGTCGACCGCGATGCCGTCCGTGATGTTCGTCTTCATCTGGGGGCTCGTCGGCTTCTACGCGGTGCTCTTCATCGCCGCGATCAAGGGAGTCCCCGCCGAGCTGTACGAGGCGGCCAGGATCGACGGGGCCGGCCGGTTCCGGATGACGCTCTCGGTCACCCTGCCGACGATTCGGGACACTGTGCAGACGGCGTACATCTATCTGGGCATCGCCGCGCTGGACGCGTTCGTCTTCGTACAGGCGCTGTTGCCGCAGGGCGGGCCGGACAACTCGACCCTCACGATCAGCCAGGATCTGTACATCACCGCATTCACGAAGGGGAAGTTCGGATATGCCACCGCGATGGGTGTCGTCCTCGCGGTTGTCACCCTGGTGTTCGCGGCGCTGGTGTTCGCCGTCAATCGCCTGACCGGCGGCGGCGAGGAAAAGAAGCAGAAGGCGCCTGCGCGCGGAGCTCTTCCTGCTGGAGCTGAAGGAGGCGCTCAGTGAGTACCACAACCGCCGACCAGAAGCTGGGCACCACCGCCACCGGCGATCAGAAGCTGACGAAAGTCACCGCAGCCGGCGACCGCAGGTTTGCGGCGATCGCACACACCTTGATGAGCCTGTGGGCCGTGATCGTGATCGTGCCCATGGTGTGGGTGCTGGTTTCGTCGTTCAAGTCGACCAGCGAGATTCTGTCATCGCCGTTCAAGCTGCCGAAGAAGTGGCGGTTCGAGAACTACGAGAACGCATGGACTGACGCGAACATCGGGAAGTACTTCATCAACTCGGTGATCGTCGTCGTCTGTGCGCTGTTCCTGGTGATGCTGCTGGGCGCGATGTGCGCCTACATCCTGGCGCGGTTCCAGTTCCCCGGACGCCGGCTGATCTACTACACGATGCTGGCCGGACTGACCTTCCCGGTCTTCCTGGCGATCGTGCCGCTGTTCTTCCAGCTGCAGAACTTCGGGCTGCTGAACACGCGTCTGGGACTGATCCTCACTTATGTCGCGTTCGCGCTGCCGTTCACGATGTTCTTCCTCTACGCGTTCTTCCGGTCACTGCCGCATGACGTCTACGAGGCCGCGCAGATCGACGGCGCCGGCGAATGGCGAGCGTTCTTCCAGGTGATGCTGCCGATGGCGCAACCAGGAATGGCCGCGGTGGCGATCTTCAACTTCCTGGGGTTGTGGAACCAGTTCCTGCTGCCGGTCACGCTCAACACCAACCAGGACAACTGGGTCCTGACCCAGGGCATGGCCGCCTACGCGTCCTCGCAGGCCTACGACATCGACTACGGGGCGCTGTTCGCGGCGATCGTGGTCACGGTGGTGCCTGTGCTGATCGTGTACGTCCTCTTCCAACGCCGAATCGCCGGCTCGGTGTCCCAGGGCACCTTCCGCTGAAACCTGCCGCCTGACCGCCCGCCGGGGGTTGACCATCGTCGACCCCCGGTCGGGCAGTTGCGCCCTGCCGCAACGCTGCGATGCGCGGAGTCCCGTCCGAAAAAATTGGAGAAATCGTCATGATGAGATTAGGTGCGAGAAGCGTCGTGGTGGCGGGGGCAGTGCTCGCCGCGATCGGCCTGACCGCCGGCTCGGCAGCTGCCGACAATGGCTACGCCGACATCACGCCACAGGGCTATGCAAATTTCATAGGCAACGGTGACAAGTTGTCGGCCTGCGACAACTCGGGCACCGACGGCGTCAAGGTCCGGGCCAGTGTGCAGAAGTGGAACGACTCGTTGAACGTATGGCAGGCGGTCAAGGCGGTGGATGCCCCGCTGGGCGGGGGCTGCGACAACACCACTGCTGACGTCGAGCCCGACTCGGCGCTGGTCCGCGTGCACATCTGGACCGAGCGCAGCAGCACCGGAGCCAATCTAGAGCACGACTACAGCCGCTCGTTCCATGCCGACAATGGCACGACCTGGCACTACGACGACTGACCGCTTCCGTAGTTGAACGCCGCCGACTGTCCCTCCTCCAGTCGGCGGCGTAATGGCGCTGTTCGTGATGATGCTGGCCGGGCTGACCTTCCCGGTCTTCCTGGCGATCGTGATCACGGTGGTGCCCGTACTGATCGTGTACGTCCTCTTCCAACGCCGGATCGCCGGCTCAGTGTCCCAGCGCTCCACCGAGGTCTCAGTCTGGTCAAGGTCTTGACGCAGGTAACCCATCCCACCCAGCCTATAGTTCACTAGTTGTAGACAGTCCGGACCCCATAGGCGTGGCCCGGACGGCGAGCCGGCCGTCGTGCCGTGCTCGCCCAGGCGGGAGTGGATGGTCGTGCAGACTCCGGGGTCGCAGTCATCGCTGCACCGGGCCAATCTCGAGCGGGTCGTGCGTGCCGTGCGCCTGGCCGGCTCGCTCACCCAGGCGGAGATCGCGAGGAGCACCGGACTGTCCGCCGCGACGGTCTCCAATATCGTCCGTGAGCTGCAGGAATCCGGCACGGTCAGCGTCACCCCGACCTCCGCAGGCGGGCGCCGGGCGCGGGCCGTATCGCTCAGCGGGGACGCCGGCATCGTCATCGGCGTCGACTTCGGCCATACGCACCTGCGCGTCGCGATCGGCAACCTCGCGCACCAGGTCCTCGCCGAGGAATCCGAGCCGATCGACGTCGACGCCTCCGCGGCCGAGGGCCTCGACCGGGCAGAAGACCTGGTCAAACGCCTGCTCGCCGACACCGGCGCCCCCGCCGAGAAGACCGTCGGCGTCGGCCTCGGCGTCCCAGGACCCATCGATGTGGAGACCGGAGCCCTCGGCTCCACCGCGATCCTCCCGGGCTGGGCCGGTACGAACCCCCGCGAGGACCTCGCGGAGCGCCTCGGCGTCCCCGTCTACGTCGACAACGACGCCAATCTCGGCGCCCTCGGCGAGCTCGTCTGGGGCGCGGGCCGCGGCGCCAAGGACCTCGCGTACATCAAGGTCGCCAGCGGTGTCGGCGCCGGGCTCGTGATCAACGGGCAGATCTACCGAGGCCCCGGCGGCACCGCCGGCGAGATCGGCCACATCACCCTCGACGAATCCGGGCCCGTCTGCCGCTGCGGCAATCGCGGATGCCTGGAGACCTTTACCGCCGGCCGGTACATTCTCGGCCTGCTCGCCGCGAGCCACGGCCCGGATCTGACCGTGGAGCGCATGGTTCAGCTCGCCCGCGAGGGCGACCCCGGCTGCCGCCGCGTCATCGCCGATGTCGGACGACACATCGGCAGCGGCGTGGCCAGCCTCTGCAATCTCCTCAATCCCAGCCGCGTAGTCCTAGGTGGCGACCTCGCGGAGGCCGGAGAGCTGGTCCTGGACCCGATCAGCGAGTCGGTCTCGCGGTACGCGATTCCCAGCGCAGCACGGCAGTTGACGCTTGTTTCCGGAGCGCTCGGCAGCCGGGCGGGGGTGCTCGGGGCGCTGGCCCTCGTACTCAGCGAGATGGGCGATACGTCCGTTTTGGACGGAGCTGCGCCTTCTCAGGTCGCTGCGTTCACCTAAAGAACGCCTGGCATCGTTGTCGTCTCGTTAAATAAACACTTCTTGACGGTAACGCCCCGGGCGAGTTGACTTCGTGGCACCTCGGCCGCAACGACGCGGCCTCGTCAGGGAGGTTTTCCCACGTGAACACGCATCTGCGTCGTGCGGCCATTGGACTGGCCGCAGTTTCCATGACCGTCGGTCTCGCGGCCTGTGGCAGCGCGAAGGAGTCCGGCGACAACGGTGACAAGGGCGACGGCGGCAAGAAGACCGACGCCCTCAAGATCGGTCTCCTGCTCCCCGAGAACCAGACCGCTCGGTACGAGAAGTTCGACAAGCCGCTGATCGAGAAGAAGATCAGCGAGCTCACCGGCGGCAAGGCGAAGGTCTCCTACGTCAACGCCAAGCAGGACGCCACGCTGCAGACCCAGCAGATGGACACGATGATCACGAACAAGATGGACGCGATCATCCTGGACTCGGTCGACTCCAAGGCGATAGCCGGCTCGGTCAAGAAGGCCGACGACGCCGACATCCCCGTGGTGGCCTTCGACCGTCTCGCCGAGGGTCCGATCTCCGGCTACACCTCGTTCGACAACGCGCAGGTCGGCAAGGCCCAGGGTGAGGCCCTGCTGAAGGCGCTCGGCGACAAGGCCAAGGACGGCCAGATCGTCATGATGAACGGTGCCAAGACCGACCCCAACGCCGGCGACTACAAGAAGGGCGCCCACTCCGTCCTCGACGGCAAGGTGAAGATCGGCAAGGAGTACGACACCAAGGAGTGGAAGCCGGAGAACGCCAACGCCAACATGGAGGGCGCGATCTCGGCGATCGGCAAGGACAAGATCGTCGGCGTCTACTCCGCGAACGACGGCATGGCGGGCGGCATCATCACTGCCCTGAAGGGCGCAGGCCTCGACAAGCTCCCGCCGGTCACCGGCCAGGACGCCGAGCTCGCCGCCGTGCAGCGGATCGTCGCCGGTGAGCAGTACCAGAGCGTTTACAAGCCGTACAAGGGCGAGGCAGACGCCGCCGCCGAGATGGCCGTGAAGCTCGCCAAGGGCGAGAAGCTCGGTGCCGAGGCCCCGGACAAGGTCGACAGCCCGACCACCAAGGGCGTGCCGGCCAAGCTGATCGACGTGGTCTCGCTGACCAAGGAGAACGTCCAGGACACCGTCATCAAGGACAAGATCTGGACGGTCGAGGAGATCTGCACCGCGAAGTACAAGGCCGCCTGCGACAAGCTCGGCCTCAAGTAACTCCCGGCGCACTCCACCCCTCATCCGCCCGGCGCCCCGCCCCCTTCCACCACCCCCGCTGACGGGGGCGGGGCACCGGGCATCACCACCCCCCAGCTTCATTGCTTTACATCCCCGCCGGTCAGGCGGCGAAGGAGATGGTTCACGTGTCCGCTACGCCCGTGTTGGCGTTGCGCGGGGTCTCCAAGCGTTTCGGTGCCGTTCAGGCGCTCACCGACGTCGAGCTTGAAGTCCACGCCGGTGAAGTCATGGCCCTCGTGGGCGATAACGGTGCCGGAAAGTCCACGCTGGTGAAGACGATCGCCGGCGTGCACCCCATCGATGACGGCGTCATCGAGTGGGGCGGCAAGTCCGTCAGTATCCACAAGCCGCACGATGCCCAGGACCTGGGCATCGCGACGGTCTACCAGGACCTGGCGCTGTGCGACAACATCGATGTTGTCGGCAACCTCTTCCTCGGCCGCGAGATCAAGAAGCGCGGCGTGCTGGACGAGGTCGAGATGGAGCGCCGCTCGCGCGAGCTGCTCTCCACGCTCTCCATCCGCATCCCGAGCGTGCGCATCCCGATCGCCTCGCTGTCCGGCGGTCAGCGCCAGACCGTGGCCATCGCCCGCTCCATGCTCGGCGAGCCCAAGCTGGTCATCCTCGACGAGCCCACCGCGGCCCTCGGCGTCGAGCAGACCGCCCAGGTCCTCGACCTGGTCGAGCGGCTCCGCGAGCGCGGCCACGCCGTCATCCTGATCAGCCACAACATGGAGGACGTCAAGGCCGTCGCCGACAAGGTGGCGGTGCTGCGCCTCGGCCGTAACAACGGCGTCTTCGACGTGAAGTCCACGTCCCACGAAGAGATCATCGCCGCCATCACCGGTGCCACGGACAACGCCGTGACCCGCCGGGCGGCACGGACCGGCGCGGAGAGCGCCGAGGCCGAGAACGTGGAGGTCAAGAAGTGAAGACCGAAAAGACCTCCGCGCCCGCCGGCACCGCAGTGCCGGGCCAGGCCGCACCGGTCGACGCCCCGGCCGCCGCGGCCGCCGCGGTCACCGCGGTCGACCCCCGGCTACTCGTCCGCGAGCAGGGCTTCCTCGGCTACTGGACCGAGCTGAAGCGCAAGGTCAAGGCCGGCGACCTGGGCTCCATACCCGTCGTCGTGGGTCTGGCGATCATCTGCATCGTCTTCCAGAGCATGAACTCGGCATTCCTCTCCGCCGAGAACATCAACAACATCACCGTGACCATGGTGGCCACCGGCATGATGGCGGTCGGCATCGTCTTCGTGCTGATGCTCGGCGAGATCGACCTGTCGGTCGGCTCCGTCAGCGGCGCGGCCGGCGCGATCGTCGCGGTGCTCAGCGTCAATGAGGGCATGGCCGAGTGGCTCGCCCTGATCGTCGCCATCCTCAGCGGTACGGTCATGGGCGCTCTGCACGGCTGGTTCTTCGCCCGCCTCGGCGCTCCCGCGTTCGCCGTGACCCTCGCCGGCCTGCTGTTCTGGCTCGGCTTCATGCTGCAGATCCTCGGCGACTCCGGCACCATCAACATCGATGGCGACGGCGTGATCGGCAAGCTCACCACGTACTACTTCGCGGATGTCGCGGCCGCCTACGGCCTCGCCACGGTCGTGGTCGGGCTGTTCTTCGTCACCTCCTTCGTCGGCAACCGCCGGCGCGAGGCCGCGGGCGTGCCGTTCCGGCCGATGAGCGACCTGGTGCTGCGCACCGTGGTGCTGGCGGTCGTCTCGTACGCCGCGGCGGTGATGTACAACCAGTACAAGGGCCTGCCGCTGGCGGTCGTGCTCTTCCTCGTCGTCCTGATCGGCACGGACTTCCTGCTCCGCCGCACCTCGTACGGGCGCAAGATCTTCGCGCTCGGCGGCAGCGTCGAGGCATCTCGCCGCGCGGGCATCAACGTCGAGCTGGTCCGGATCTCGGTCTTCGCCATCGCCGGCACCTTCGCGGCCATCGGCGGCCTCTTCTGGGCCTCGAAGATCGCGGCGGCGAACCAGGGCGCCGGCACCGGCGACCTGCTGATGAACGTCATCGCGGCGGCCGTCATCGGCGGCACCAGCCTCTTCGGTGGCCGCGGCCGCACCTGGAACGCGCTGCTCGGTGTGCTCGTGATCACCGCGATCCAGTACGGCCTGGCGCTGGAGGGCATCGCCACCCCGGTGCAGTACATGATCACCGGCGGCGTGCTGCTGGCCACCGTGGTCATCGACTCCGTCACCCGCAAGACGCAGCGGACCGCGGGCCGCGCCTGACCGCGGCACCGCACGCAAGAGGCCCCGCCCGGGTCAGCGACCCGGGCGGGGCTGCGCTGTTTGTGGCACGACTGTGTCACCCGATGTGTCATAGATCGCAGGCGATCACGCCCGTCACCCCCCACGATTAGACTCGACGGATCGGCATCCCCAAGGAATGGCTGCCGGAGTGGCTCGAACAGCAAGGAGGAACGGGTGGCACTGCTTGCCCGTATCAAGGGACCGCGCGACCTGGACCGCCTCACCGCCGAGCAGCTCGAGCAGCTGGCCGCGGAGATCCGGACCTTCCTGGTGGAGTCCGTCGCCCGCACCGGCGGTCACCTCGGCCCCAACCTCGGTGTCGTCGAGCTGACCATCGCGCTGCACCGGGTCTTCGACTCGCCGCGGGACCGCGTGCTGTGGGACACCGGGCATCAGGCGTACGTGCACAAGCTGCTCACCGGCCGGCAGGACTTCGCGAAGCTGCGGACGAAGGGTGGTCTTTCCGGCTATCCCTCCCGCGCCGAGTCCGAGCACGACGTCATCGAGAACAGCCACGCCTCCACCGTCCTCGGCTGGGCCGACGGCCTGGCCAAGGCGAACGAGGTGCAGGGCAAGGACGCTCACGTCGCCGCCGTGATCGGCGACGGCGCGCTCACCGGCGGCATGGCCTGGGAGGCGCTCAACAACATCGCCGAGGCGCAGGACCGCCCCCTCGTCATCGTCGTCAACGACAACGAGCGCTCCTACGCCCCCACCATCGGCGGCCTCGCCAACCACCTCGCCACCCTCCGCACCACCGAGGGCTACGAGCGCTTCCTCGCCCGTACGAAGGACCTCCTCGACCGCACCCCGGTCGTCGGCAAGCCGCTTTACGAGACGCTCCACGGCGCCAAGAAGGGGCTGAAGGACTTCATCGCCCCGCAGGGCATGTTCGAGGACCTCGGCATCAAGTACGTCGGCCCGATCGACGGGCACGACGTCACCGCCGTCGAGTCCGCGCTGCTGCGCGCCAAGCGCTTCGGCGGGCCGGTCATCGTGCACTGCCTCACCGAGAAGGGGCGCGGTTACCTCCCCGCCCGTAAGGACGAGGCCGATCAGTTCCACGCCGTCGGCGTCATCCACCCCGACACCGGGCTTCCCGTCGCCGCCTCCGGCGAGGACTGGACCAGCGTCTTCGGCGACGAGATGGTCAAGCTCGGGCAGGAGCGCGCCGACATCGTCGCCATCACCGCCGCGATGCTGCGCCCGGTCGGCCTGAAGGACTTCGCCGACGAGTTCCCCGACCGGATCTACGACGTCGGCATCGCCGAGCAGCACGCCGCCGTCTCCGCGGCCGGCCTCGCCACCGGCGGGCTGCACCCGGTCGTCGCCGTTTACGCCACCTTCCTCAACCGCGCCTTCGACCAGGTCCTGATGGACGTGGCGCTGCACAAGTGCGGGGTCACCTTCGTCCTCGACCGGGCCGGCGTCACCGGCACCGACGGCGCCTCGCACAACGGCATGTGGGACATGTCCGTCCTCCAGGTCGTCCCCGGCCTGCGCATCGCCGCCCCGCGCGACGCCGACCAGGTGCGCGCCCAGCTCCGCGAGGCCGTCGACGTCGACGACGCCCCCACCGTGGTCCGCTACTCCAAGGGCGCGGTCGGCCCGGCCGTCCCCGCCGTGGGCCGGATCGGCGGCATGGACGTGCTGCGCAAGCCGTCCGCCGACGCCGGCACCTCCGACCGCGACGCCGACGTCCTCCTGGTCTCGGTCGGCGCCCTGGCCCCGATGTGCCTGGAGATCGCCGACCTCCTCGACAAGCAGGGCATCTCGGCCACGGTGGTCGACCCGCGCTGGGTCAAGCCGGTCGACGAGCAGCTCCCGGCCCTCGCCGAGCGCCACCGCGTCGTCGTCACCGTCGAGGACAACGTCCGCTCCGGCGGCGTCGGCTCCGCCGTCGCCCAGGCCCTGCGCGACGCCGGCGTCGACCTGCCGCTGCGCGACTTCGGCATCCCGGAGCGCTTCCTCGACCACGCCTCCCGCAAGGAGGTCATGGCGGAGATCGGCCTGACCGCCCCCGACATCGCCCGCCAGGTCACCGGCCTGGTCGCCCGCCTCGACGGCGTCCCGGCGGCCCGCGAGCAGGACTCGGCGCCGGTACGCGACTGACTGGCCCCGCGCGCCGGGCCCGTACGGCACTAGGCCGTACGGCGCCGGGCCCGTACGGGTGACCGCCGCCCCGATCCGTATACGCACCACCCCCGCCAGGGAACCCTCCCCGGCGGAGGTGGTGCGCCCGTGCCCGGACCCGGCAGCATGTTCCGTACGAAGTCCGTCGAGCAGTCCATCCAGGACACCGAGGAGCCCGAGCACCGGCTGAAGAAGTCGCTGTCCGCCCTCGATCTCACGGTCTTCGGCGTCGGTGTCGTCATCGGCACCGGCATCTTCGTCCTCACCGGCACCATCGCCCGCGACACCGCGGGCCCCGCCACCGCCCTCGCCTTCATCCTCGCGGGCGTGGTCTGCGCGCTGGCCGCGCTCTGCTACGCCGAGTTCGCCTCGACCGTGCCGGTGGCGGGCTCCGCGTACACCTTCAGCTACGCCTCCATGGGCGAGCTGCCCGCCTGGATCATCGGCTGGGACCTGGTGCTGGAGCTGGCGCTCGGCTGCGCGGTCGTCGCGGTCGGCTGGTCCGGGTACGTCCGGTCGCTGATGGACTCGGCCGGCATCGCCCTGCCGCAGCAGCTCTCCGGCACCCACGACGGGGTCTTCGGCTTCGACCTGCTGGCCGCGCTGCTGGTGCTGGCGATCACGGCCGTACTGGTGGCGGGCATGAAGCTGTCGTCCCGGGTGACGGCGGTCGTGGTGGCGATCAAGGTCACCGTGGTGCTGCTGGTGATCATCGCCGGCGCCTTCTTCATCAAGGGCTCGAACTACTCCCCGTTCATCCCGCCCTCCAAGGCCGCCGAGGGCGGCAGCGGCATCCACGCCCCGCTGGTCCAGCTGCTCTTCGGCTTCACCCCGAGCAACTTCGGCGTGATGGGGATCTTCGCGGCCGCGGCGGTGGTCTTCTTCGCCTTCATCGGCTTCGACATCGTGGCGACGGCGGCGGAGGAGACCAAGCTCCCGCAGCGCGACGTCCCGCGCGGCATCCTCGGCTCGCTGGCGATCTGCACCCTGCTCTACGTCCTGGTGTCGCTGGTGGTCACCGGCATGCAGCACTACACGGAGCTGACCACGGACGCGCCGCTGGCGGACGCGTTCAAGGCGGTGGGCCACCCCTTCTGGGCCAGCCTGATCAGCTTCGGCGCGGCGGTCGGCCTGACCACGGTGTGTCTGATCCTGCTGATGGGCCAGACCCGGGTGTTCTTCGCGATGAGCCGCGACGGCCTGCTGCCGCGCTTCTTCTCCCGGGTGCATCCGCGGTTCGGGACGCCGTACCGCTCCACGCTGCTGCTGGGCCTGCTGGTCGCCGTCGTGGCCGGCTTCACCTCGATCGACGAGCTGGCGGAGCTGGTGAACATCGGCACCCTCTTCGCCTTCGTGCTGGTGGCGGTGGGCGTCGTGGTCCTGCGCCGCACCCGCCCCGACCTGCCGCGCGGCTTCCGGGCGCCGTGGGTGCCGGTGCTGCCCGCGCTGTCGGTGCTGGCGTCGCTGTGGCTGATGCTGAACCTGCCGGCGGAGACGTGGCTGCGGTTCGCGGTGTGGATGGCGCTGGGCGTGGTCGTGTACTTCGCGTACGGGCGGCGGAACAGCCGGCTGGGGAAGACGCAGGGGTCCCAGGGGCTCTAGCGCGGCCGGACGGTCCGCGGCCCGGCGACCTCCGCGCCCAGCGCCCGCACGCGCTCGCGCAGCTCGCGGTCGGCGGTGACGACGAGGACATCGCGCGGCTCGCCGTCCCCGGCCTCAGATGCCTCGCGCGCTTCGCGTACGAGCTCCACGATCCGGTCGTCCCCGCTGCCCGCCGCGGCCACCACCCGTACCCCCGGAACGGGCTCCACCCCGCGCGCCGCCCCCTCCACGACGAGCAGCACCTCGACCGGCGGCTCCAGCCCCGGCACGCCTTCATCGCCGTACGGCACCAGCGCGTCCCGCAGCCGCTCGGCGGCCCCGTGCCGGTCGCGCCACCAGCCGTCGGGTACGGAACCGACGACGTTCGCGCCGTCGACGACCAAGAGGGGGAGCGGGTCAGACATGGCGCCAGCCTTTCACGGTACGCACGGCCCGCCGTCAAGACTCTTGTTCAACCTCACCTCTGCGTGTGATCAACCGGCTGATCGCACTTAACTCCCCGCCCGGACTGGCAACACTGCACGCATGGCACCGCGGACCTCAACCTCACCGACGGTGATCGCTCTGATCCCCGCCCACAACGAGGAAGCGCGGATCGCCGGCGCGATCGGCGGCCTGCGGGCCCAGCACCACCAGCCGGACCGGGTCGTCGTCGTGGCCGACAACTGCACCGACCGCACCGAGGACATCGCGTACGCGGCCGGCGCGGAGGTCTTCAAGACGTACGACAACGTCCACAAGAAGGCGGGCGCGCTGAATCAGGCCCTGGAGTATTTCGTCCCGCAGCTGCACCCGGACGACCTGATCCTGATCCAGGACGCCGACACGGTCATATCCCCGACCTTCATCGGCGCGGCGCGGACAGCGATGGGCGAGAAGGTCCCGGCAGTGGGCGGAATCTTCCACGGCGAGGCGGGCGGCGGGCTGCTGGGCATGCTCCAGCGGATGGAATTCCACCGCTACGCCGACGACATCAAGCGCAAGCGCAACCGCGCGGACGTCCTGACGGGGACGGGCACCCTCTTCCGGGTCGGCGTCCTGCGCGAGGTCCGCCGCGGCCGGCTGGCGGGGCGGGTGGGCGACGGCACCTCGTACTACTCCCTGGTCTCGCTCACCGAGGACGACGAGATCACCAAGGCGATCAAGACGCTCGGCTACCGGACGGTCTCGCCGCCCGGCTGCGAGGTGGTCACCGAGGTGATGCCGAACCTGCCGAAGCTCTGGCACCAGCGCATCCGCTGGCAGCGCGGCGCCCTGGAGAACCTCCGCGAATACGGCCTGACCAGGGTCACCGCGCCGTATGTCTTCCGCCAGCTGATGATGGGCTTCTCCTGCATCGCCCTGCTGCTGTACTTCGTGCTGATGGCGCTGATCCTGGTGCTGTTCGGCTGGCCCAGCCTCGACCCCTTCTGGGCGTCGATCGGCCTGATCTTCATGGCGGAGAAGGTCTTCACGGTCCGCAAGGCCGGCCTGCGGGCCCAACTCCTCGCCGCCCTCATCGTGGTGGAGCTGCTCTACGACCTGTTCCAGCACTTCGTGTACTTCCGCTCCCTGTTCGACATGCTGCTGCGCCGCAGGGAGCGGTGGATGGCCACGTGAGTCGTCACGCGGCCGAGAGAAACACCCAGCACAGAGGAGAAACCCGCTTGTACGGAAACGCCGCCTCCACCGGAACCGCCGGCGCCGGAGGCGCCGCCCTCGCCTCGACGGGCGTCAGCACCCTCGGCTCGATCGTCGCCGCCACGACACTGCTGATGGCCGGCCTGGCCCTGACCAAGCTGGTCGCCCGCCGCCGTAACAGGGAGGGGTAAGCAACTACACCCGCCACTCGGCGAATTCCACCAGTCCCCGCACCCCGGTCCCGCCGCCCGCCGCCGTCATGAACACCCCGGCGTCCTGGCGGCGGGCCGCTCCCGGCACCCGGACCCGGCCCACCCGGCGCCAGCTGCGGCCGTCGTCCGTCGACAGTTCGCCCGTGTACGTGGCGCCGTCCCGGCTCAGCCGCAGCGTGACCGGCGCCGAAATCCCCGGCACCCGCACCGACTTGTTCGCCGAGCCGTTGGCGTCGGAGTCGTAGGAGAGGATGACGCCCCTGGCCGGGGTGATACTCAGGGTCACCAGGCCCTTCGCGGCCGTCCTGGAGATGTCGTCGCGTACGACCAGTCCCGCCCGGGCCCAATTCGCCGTCGGTTCCTGGGAGTCGACCCGGACCGTCGTCGAGCCGTGCCGACTCAGAGCGCCCTCCCGGTAGATGGCCCCGAACTCCTCGTTGCCCTTCCAGAAGTCCCGCCCCGCGCCCGCGATCCCGAGGCGCCCGTCGGCCGCCTCGCCGAAGACCGCGCCGTTGCTGGTATAGGTGCGCAGGCCCGCGCTCCGGACCGGGCGGCCCGCGTAGACCGCGCCGCGCGTCGGGTGCGACATGCGCTCCCCGCCCTCCGCGCCGTAGCCGGTGTTGAGCTGGTACGGGAGGGGGAGCAGCGGGCGGTCCGGGGCCTTCTCCGGGGCCTTGACCTGCCATGTCGCGGTCGTCGTGCCCGCCGGCGGGACCGACTGGGCGGGGATCCGGACGCCTGCCGGGGCGGCGTCCAGGTCGTGCAGCAGCATGTCGATCCGGCCCGTCGCGGCCAGGCCGTTCTCATTGCGGAAGGTGGCCCGCAGCTCGCCCGTCGTGCCCGGCGCCAGCACCTTCGGCGCGTGCGTGACCGTCACGCTGCCCTGGTACGGGGCCGTGGCCAGGTAGTCGCGGACCCGGGCCGCAGTCCGGTACGCGTCCGCCACCGGCCGCGTCGCGTGCCCCTCCGTGCCCCGCGTCCACGCCGACTCGAAGGCGTACCAGTCGATGTCCGCCGGCTCCCGGTCCTCCGCCAGCGCCGTCTCGTGCGCATCGAGGAAGCGGCGCCAGCGCGGCAGGTGGAGGCCGGAGAAGAGGCCGTGCCAGTCGCGGTCGGCGTAGTCGGCGAGGTGGTCGTCGGCCGTCTCGCGGCCTGCCCAGGTGGTCAGGAGCACACGCGCGGTGTGTTCGTAACGGGCCGATTCCGCCGCCGATGTGCCCGACCGCCGCGCCCGCGCCAGCCACGGCCCCAGCAGGAACGCCGCGTGCGCGCCCGTCACTTCCTCGCTGAGCTGGATCAGCTGCAGCCACAGCTTCGACAGCCGCCGGAAGGCGCGTAGATCCTTCCGCTCGTACGCCGCCCGCAGCTGCGGGAACAGCACCCGCGACCGGTTCGCCAGGCACTGCCGCGCCACGTCCACGACGTCGTGGCGGTACGCGTCCGAGTCACGCAGCCGCTCCGGCACCCGCAGCAGCCCCGCCAGCGCCGCGTCGAAGTCCGGCTGGTCGTACGCGCCGTCGTATGTGTTCGCGCCCGCGGTCCACGACGGGCGGACCGCGAAGATGCTCTCGTACGGGCGGCCGTCGATGCTGTTCAGCTCGTACGCCGTCGAGCGCAGCGCCGCGAAGGCGTCCCGCGCGCCGTCCGCCTCGCCGCCGTACCGGAAGCGCGCGTACCTGGCGAACCAGTCGGCCCGGTCCACCGCCTCCTCCCGCCACGCCAGTTCGCTGAAGAGCTCGAAGGCCGCCGGGTCGCGGTCGGTCGCCTCCGGCATGTAGGCCGTACCGGCGAGCGCGCTGCCCTCCCGGTCGCGCCAGGACGTGAAGCGCTCGGTCCAGTGGTGGGTCTTGGCGCCGAGGGTCGTGCGGCCGCCGAAGTTCGGGATGGAGCCGAAGCAGTACGGGGTGCCTGCCCACGTCGTCTCGCGGTCGGTCGTGGCGTCCAGGTCCGACAGGCCGTCCACGATCAGCATCCGGGAGGTGTCGACTCCGCTGAGCAGCTCGTGGGTGGGGTTGTTCTGCCAGCCGATGATGACCCAGGTCGCGTCGGGATGGGCGGTGCGCAGGGCCTGCTGCACCGCGCCCGCCGCCTCCGGGACCGGCACGTCGCCGGGGCGGCCGCCCTCGTGCAGCAGGTCCATCTTGTAGTGCCGGGAGGCGCCGAAGAGTTCGGTCTGGTGGCGGTAGTACGCGGCCGCCACTTCCCGGAACAGCGGGGTGCGCGGGTCGAGCCAGTCGGGGCGGCGCAGCGCGTTCCAGGTGCCCTGGGGGATGGTGGCGGCGCCGTGGTTGCGGTCGGCGAAGTCCGTCGGGACGGAGCCGAACCAGCCGGGCAGGACGGGGGACATGCCCAGGTCGCGCAGCCGCTGGACGATCTTCCGGCCGAGCTCGATCCGCTGCGTCAGGCCCTCGGGCGACATCGGCCCGCCGTAGCCGCTCATGTTCTGCAGCAGCCACCACGGCTGGTGGGAGGGGGCCGGTATCCAGGCGCGGCTCTCCTTGTCGGAGTAGCCGAAGTCCTTCAGCAGCCGGTGGTGGACGGCCTCCTGGCCCGGGGTCACGTAGACCTGATTGCAGCCGTGCAGGGCGAGGACGTCGATCATCCGCTCCCACTGCGGCCAGGCGTCGTACGGGCCGGTGTAGCCGTCGTGGGTGTCGTTGAGCGCGAACCGGGCGGGGACGGTGGCGCTGCGGCTCAGTCGGGAGCCCGGCGCGGGGAGGGTGCGGGGGA
Organism: Streptomyces coryli; assembly: GCF_011044975.1. Classification (GTDB taxonomy): domain Bacteria; phylum Actinomycetota; class Actinomycetes; order Streptomycetales; family Streptomycetaceae; genus Streptomyces; species Streptomyces coryli. The sequence goes on from NZ_JAAKZV010000119.1 coordinate 21,873, forward strand.
GGTTCAGCTGCGAGCCGGACCAGGATATGTGCGCGTCGCAGACGTACTTCAGGTACCAGTGCAGGCCGGTGAGCATCACCGCCGGGGTGGTGCCGGCTATCTCGATCGCGCCCCGCGAGCCGCCGACCTCGAACCGGTCGCCTCTATCGGCAGCAGCAGCCTCGGCCAGTGGCGCGAAGGTGATCTGGTCGGCGTGCTCGGGGAGCAGCCGGCGCGCGGCGGCCAGCGCCGGGCCCGGGTCGGGGGCGGTCCGGCGTCCGGTCCCGCCGCGCGCCACCCAGGCGCCGCCGCCGAGAGCTGCTCCGGCACTCAGGACACCTGCGCTGCCCAGCAGCGTACGTCGGCTCACTTCAGTCACCCGGGGCACGGTAGACAACAAAGTAAACGAGGCGCAAAAAACCAGCGGAAAACTGGGCACAAGGGACTTTGGTCCCGATGGTTAGGGACTTTTGCGCGGCATGTCCCCTCCGTCCACGCGGAAAGGTGCAAAGCGTGAGGCGTACGCACCGCGGAGGGGATTCCAGTTGAAGATCGCGTTTCTGCTGTACAACGCCTACGGGATTGGCGGCACCATCCGGTCCACGTTCAATCTCGCGGGCGCGCTGTCCAAGCGGCACGACGTGACCATCGTCAGCGTGCACAAAACGGCCAAGCGGCCGGCGCTGCCGCTGGCGAAGAAGGTCAAGGTCGTCGACCTCGTCGACCTGCGGAAGTCCCAGCCCAGCTACGAGGGCGGCCATCCGCTGGCGGCCGAGCAGCGGACCATCATGCCCAGTGACGGCCCGGCGCACGGCGCCGGCGGCCAGGGCGGGCTGCTCAGCGAGATACGGATCGAGCAGTACCTCCGCGGCACCGACGCCGACGTGGTCGTGGCCACCCGCCCGTTCCTGGTCGCCTGCCTCGCCGAGTTCGGCGACGGCCGGTACCTGCGCATCGGCCAGGAGCACCTCACGCACTCCATGCACCGCGAGCCGGTGCGCTCCGAGCAGAACGCCGCCATCGCGGGCCTCGACGCCTGGATCACCGTCTCCGAGGGCGACGCCGAGGCGTACCGCAAGGCACTCGGCCCGACCGACACCCACATCCAGTGCATCCCGAACGGCTCCCCGGCCCCCGCCGTCGAGCCCGCCGCCGGCGACGCGAAGGTCGTGGTCGCGGCCGGCCGGCTGATCCGGGTCAAGCGCTACGAGCGGCTCATCGAGGCCTTCGGCAAGGTCGCCGCGCAGCGCCCCGACTGGACGCTGCGGATCTACGGCCGCGGCGGCAAGCGCGACGCGCTCAGGCAGCGCATCGACGAGCTCGGCCTGCACAACAACGTCTTCCTGATGGGCCCGCACTCCCCGATCGAGACCGAGTGGGCCAAGGGCGCCATCGCCGCCGTCTCCAGCGACGGCGAGTCGTTCGGCATGACCATCGTCGAGGCGATGCACTGCGGCGTGCCGGTGATCAGCACCGACTGCGACTACGGACCCGGCGAGATCATCACCGACGGGCAGGACGGCGTCCTGGTCCCGATGGGGAAGGGCGTCGTGGACGCGTACGCCGACGCGCTGCTGAAGCTCATCGACGACGAGGACCGCCGCCACGAGATGGGCCGCAACGCCCGCGAGAAGGCGCGGCGTTACCTGCCGGAGCGGATCGCCGAGCGGTACGAGGACCTCTTCGCGCTGCTGCGGCCGGTGCCGCCGGCGGACGAGCCCGCGCTCGCGGCGACCCCGCCCGCGCCCACCGCCATCCCCG